>JBBQXZ010000146.1:0-11708 GCA_038209145.1 Cytophagales bacterium
GCCAAAAAGGCTGCCTGATCGAGGTCTGCATCTTCCAAAATAATCAAAGGGTCGTTTCCTCCCAGTTCAAGAATTAATTTTTTATAGCCCACGGTGTTGGCGATTTGCTTTCCCACGGCCACGCTCCCGGTAAAGGAAACCAATTCGACCCGGGGATCTTTGACCAATTTTTCGGCCACCTCCTTTGTCGGACCCAGCAAAACGCTCAACATATAAGGTGGTAGGCCTGCACTGTAAAGTAGCTCCACCAATTTGATAGCAGTTAGGGGAGTTTTTTCAGATGGCTTTAAGATGACCGGCGTGCCTGTGGCAATAGCAGGAGCAATTTTGTGGATCACCTGATTTAAGGGATGATTGAAGGGGGTAATTGCCACCGCCAGGTTCAAGGGCTCACGTACCGTGAAAATCTTCCGGTTTTTTCCGTTGGGAGAAATGTCACAGGAAAACACCTGTCCGTCGTCTTTCAGGGATTCCATGGCCGCAAAAAGCAACACATCGTGGGCACGTTTGGTCTCATACATGGCTTCCCGGATGGCCAATCCCGACTCCAGGCTGATGGTCCGTGCAAAGTCTTCCTGATTTTCCATAAGGAGATGGCGGGTCTTATCCAAGATGCTAAACCGGTCGTACCTGCTCGTGATTTTCCCCTTCGCCAAAGCCAACGTGATCGCCTCTTCCACATTGTGGCTATTGGCCAAAGTCACCGTGCCGACCAGGGTTCGGTTATAGGGACTAAAAACTTCCAATACATTTTCAGACTGGATTTTCTTTCCGGCAACATAGCTGCTTAGGTGTTGGGGGTCCAGGACATATTTTTTTTCAGAACTGCTCATGACAATCAAAGGTTGGTTCCGTTTACGGTGAAATCAAAAACATCAAAATTCCGGGGATCTCCCATGGCTTTTCGTTTATACACTTCATTGAGGGGGTGGGAGATCAGAAGGGGAACCATCTCTTCATAGCGTCCACCGTGAGACCGTAAAGTTCCGTCCAACGCCTTTAAGTCGTGATCTTTAGGGGTTTTACCCACTACCACGTCTCTTGCCGACAAGACAAAAAGGTCTCCGGTACGGTCAACGGGCTGCTCCAATATGCGGCAGCCAATTTCTTTGTCATATACTTCCGAAATACCGGACTGAATGGAGAGCCAACTTTTCACGGCTGGAATGCGCTGCTGATCATCCACATGTACGACAACATAAGATCCCAATGCGCCATGATGTTTTACATATGGATCTGTAATGGGGCAGATTACTCGGAATCCAGGTCCAAATTCATCTGTGAGCATGGTTTCAATATAACGCACATTCGGCGAACCGTCAGCGGTAATCTTCGCATTCATACCGTGATCGGCAGTTGCCCCTATGATGGCACCTAGCTCCAGTAATTTACCCAGCTCCCTGTCCTGATCTTCGTAGAATTTTAGGGATTCTTCGGCATCAGGCGCATAGGTATGCTGCATGTAGTCGGTCAATGACAGGTACAAAAAATCCGCCATTCCCTTTTCGATCATGGCTACTCCAGCCCGAAGGACAAACAGGCTGGCCTCAGGGCTATAGATGGCCGGTGTCTTGTGGCCAACTACCTCTTCCACCTTATCAATTCCATGGGTTTCCATTTTTGCGTGGTTGGCTTTTTCGGCGGAAAAGGCTATCCCCCCATCCAACTTGTAAGAAAGGATGTCCCGAAGCTTTTCTTTGGCTGTAACCACGGCCACTTTTCTTCCGGCATTGGCCGCAGCCGCCAAGATGGTTTCCCGACGCAGGTAGCTGGAAGAATTCATCATCACCTCCTCGTCTTTTTCCTTATCATAAAAAAAATTCCCGCAGATACCGTGCTCAGCGGGGGTAAGGCCTGTTACGATGGATGAGTTGTTTACGTTGGTAAAGGAAGGCAAAGCCCCCCTCACCATTCCCCTATATCCCTGTCTAGCTATTTTTTTTATGTTCGGAAGGCGGTCAAAGGCCATGGTGCTATCCAGGTATTCATCTGCCGATCCGTCCATGCATATAACTACAATGGGTTTTGGAGCGGGATGATATGTTTTACCGTTTATTGAAAACGGGTTTGACTTAATGGTATCGGGCATGGTGAATTTTGTTTTGTTAACTACTTTATTTAAAAGTGACTCCCAATTTGGCCTTTTTTTGAGCAAAATTAAAGGAGGATTTTTGATTTATATCCCTTTTCTTTTACCAAGGTTTTACTAAGTACCCAAGTATTTTTACACGTTTTTTTAAGGAGATGCTTGACAAAGGTAAACAATGTTTACAAATACTAAGTAATTTTACTGTCCTTTTTGCTTACACAGGAGGGATTGTAAGGAATGCATTGGTCTTTAATTTTTGGCGAAATAGGTCTATATTTGTTTTTTTATCCAAACCTCTCCTTATGGAAGATTATGTTTTAATACAAATCAGCAACAAGATTAAAAACCTTCGAAAATCCAAAAATTTCACCGTGCAGGATTTGGCAGACAAGGCTGGAGTAAGTAAAGGGTTGATTTCCCAAATAGAAAATAGCCGCACCATTCCTTCCCTAATGGTTTTGATTCAGATAATAAAGGCCTTGGAAATTGACTTTACGGAATTCTTTGGCAATTTATCCACGAATGAAAAAGGCTTGAACATCTTGGTAAAGCGAAAGGAAGATTATGTCTTTTTTGAAAAAGAAACTTCAGAGGGCTACAGCTACCACCGCATTTTTACCAAAAGCTTCGCCAATACCACCATTGACATCGTGTTGTTGGAGATTCTGCCAGGATCCAGTAGGGATTATGTAACGACCGATGCCTACGAATACAAATTTGTGGTCTCCGGATCCATCACCTATGACTTCAAAAGCCAGCGCATTCTGCTCCACGAGGGGGATTCCATACTTTTTGATGGGAATATTGCCCATAATCCGATCAATGAAGGAGTTGTTCCTGCCAAAATGTTGGTGATCTATTTTTTTAAAGGATAGGAAAGACGCTTTATTGCAAAATAACCTGCTTTCCTTCTCTCGAAGATTGGTAAATTCCAAGTATCAGGGCCAACGACTGCCTGGCAGCTTCACCCGTTACCATCGGCTCTTTATTCTCCCTGACCGCCTCCAACATGTCCTGAAACTGACCCAGGTGAAGCCGGTAATCGATTGCCATGGGATCGGAAGCACCACTGCCACCGACTTCTGAAGTCGGCAATGCCCCGCTGGATCCGGTTACATTCCAAGTTACGATTTTGCCTGCTTCCAGAATAACATTTCCCTTTTCTCCATAGATTTCCAGCCGTTCCGGATTACCGGGATAGAGGGCTGTTCCTCCGGTAATCGTTCCTATGGCACCACTTTTGAAATTTATCAAAGCCGCCCCCACATCTTCTCCCTCAATGTCGTGAACCATCGTTTTTACTTGACCAAACACGTTGCTTGCATCTCCCATAATATCCAACAACAAGTCGATGGTATGTACCCCTTGGTTGATTAGGGCAGCCCCACCATCACCTTCGAGTGTTCCTTTCCAGCTACTGCTGCTGTAATAAGAAGGGGCCCGGTACCAATTGATGGCGGCGGTTCCCATCAGTAATTTTCCCAAAAGTCCTTTTTCCACGGCTTCTTTCAATTGCAGGTACCCTGGTTTAAGTCGGTTTTGGAAAATCACCCCCAACTTTACACCAGCCGATTTACAGGCTTGGATCAATTCGTCTGCACGGGCAACACTTACCTCAATGGGCTTTTCCAACAAAATATGTTTCCCTGCTTTTGCCGCAGCTATGGCCGGCTCCAGGTGATTGCCACTGTGGGTACAAATCGCAACGATGTCTATATCCTTTCGGTTAAAAAATGTATCCCACTCGTAATCAGCGGGAACACCAAACTTTTGGGCTGCCTCTGCAGCCCTGGCTGGTGAGGAGCTACAAACAGCCACCAGCACTGCCTCCTCACAGGCATGGATAGCTGCTGCATGTAACCCGGCAATGGCACCTGTTCCGATTATTCCAATTCCCAATTTTTCTTTACTCATGCGTTTTGTAGTTATGGTTTTAGCATTGATTTTGTCATTTCTTGCATGATCCAGTTGGTTCGTGCCGCACTGAGACCTGTACTCGGTGATTTCCCAGTTCCGAGGAGCTCTTCTACAATGTGGGTGATGAGGTGAAATTGAATGTGTTCGGGCATGTTAAAGGTAAACCGTTCCTTTACGCCTTGATCAGTTTCCAAGTCCACATAGGTCTCCCAAAATGAAGGATAACTGATTTTTCCCTTACTTCCAACAATCGTTGTCAAGTCCAGTTTTGCCACTTCTGAGGTAGTAAAGCACCAGGTGCCGGAACCCATTACCCCTGACTCAAATTTAAAAGCGGCGGACACGATATCTTCCACGCCGTACCAGCCGGCCTGATTGCTGGCTATGGCACTTACTTCTTTGATCGGCCCCAGGCAAAAATCCAAATAGTCTAGCTGATGGGATCCCAGATCATAGAAGTAGCCTCCACCGCCAATATCCGGATCAATACGCCAGTTTACGGTAATGTCGTCCTTCACATCGGGATGAGCGGGTTGGTTCATGACCACCTGCACATAGCGAATATCTCCTATGGCTCCCTCTTCAATCAACGATTTAATCTTCAAAAAATTCGGTAGCGTCCTGCGGTAATAGGCGACAAAAAGTGGCACTCCAGCGTCCTGACAGACCCGGATCATCTCAAGGCATTCCGCATAGTTTCTCGCCATGGGCTTTTCTACGTATACAGGTTTGCCGGCTGCTGCCACCCTCTTCGTATACTCCAGGTGAGAGTTGGGCGGCGTGGCAATGTACACCGCATTGACATTGGGATCATTAATCAACTGATCGGCATCATCGTACCAGGTGGGTACCTGATGCCGGTCGGCATAATCCTTCGCCTTCGCCCCGTTGCGACGCATAACGGCAACCAGTTTCGAGTTTGGGATTTTATTCATGGCGGGTGCACTTTTCTTTTCGCAGACACTACCCGCGCCAATTAGCCCCCATCGGACTTCATTATCCAGAAATTTTTTCATCGGCTTAAATTTACTAAAAAAGGGCTAAAAACCATCAGTAGAAAGCGAGTCAGTAGAATAAAATATGCCTAAAAGCCCCAATTCAACAGGTTACCTTATTGATTATCAAATGAAAAACAATTTGGTTCCGAAAGAGAAAAATATGCAAAATTATCCTTCCGGTTTTAGTTTTTCTTTGGGCTTATTCCCAGTTCCAAATCTCCATTTCCACGCCTTCTTTCCTTGCTAATATGCTTTGGATTAATCGGCTCCAATGAAGCATATGACAAATGAAAGGTTGTTTTAGGCCAAGGCAAGAAGGAGAAAAATGGTAAACAAATTACAGAAAGGCACTGTAGCTAAATGGATTAATACCTTAATTTATGTAGGTAGGCAATGGATTGGGGCACTTGCCTGAAATAGGTTGGGCTTTCGTCTTCGATATAGTAATGGGAGATACTTGATTTTTTGGCGGCCTTAAGGATCGCAGGAAGATCCAACTGCCCGGTACCTAGTGCCACATCATTCTCCACAGCCGTTCCTCCAGACATATTCCCCTCAACACCTTTTTTGAGATCTTTGAGGTGCATCAATTTGAACCGTTTTGGGTACTTTTTGATCAGTGCCGCAGGATCCACTCCTGGGAAAAAAGTCCACAAAATATCAATTTCATAACTCACATACTTGGGGTCCGTCTCCTTCATCATCAGGTCAAAAAGCGTCCCTTTTTGGTGGGGGTGAAACTCATAGCCGTGGTTGTGATAGCAAAAAGTAAGACCAAATTCATCTTTTAACATTTTCCCGGCAGTATTAAAATCGGTAGCGGCCTTTCGTGCGTCCTCCTCATCAAAAGGCGCATCATGTGGAATCCAAGCCACACGGACAAATTTGGCCCCCAAGGTTTTTGCGTTTTGACCTACTTCCCTGGTTTTGGTAGTCAGGTCCGGATAACTTACCCCAAAGGAAGAACAGAACATGTCCCGCTTATCGAGGAGCTGCCTAAGCTCAGCGGCAGTTTTCCCAAAAAGGTTGGAAAATTCCATGTCCTTGATCCCCATCTGTTGCAGGGTATCGAGGGTTTTCGCCACATCTTTTTGGAAACTGTGACGGTAAGTATAAGAAACCATTCCCGGCATTTCCGGAAATAGAAGCCTGCCTTGCTGGGCAACTGATTGGCCAATTAGGGAAAAAAGCATCAAACAAATGAGATACAGGTTTTTCATGGGATTATAGGGATTTGAACAACTCGCTAAATTTAGAAAAAAATTCAATCTATGTCTCGATTTCGTTTAGATATTCAGAAGTTTCCGGTCTTAACCCGTTTTCAGAAACTGCGTTTTGATTTTATTAGGGGCTTTTGCTTTTGAATGGACTAAGTATTTAAGGATACTGGCTCGCTTCAGGAACACTACGGGTATTTCAAAAGTTGGTAACGTAAACCGTTTCGTCTTCGATAAGGTAAATAATCTTAAAGTCGCCATCAACCAATTTTTTATGGTCTCGGTTTAAGGTTTTAAGTAAGGCTACTTCCTGAGTCAGGTAAGGATGATTTCACAAACCAAGACTTGCCTTTATAATACAACCTTTTCATATTGAAAATCATGTCCCTTTTAAGTAACATTTTACATGTTGGAAATTAAAATAAACACTTGGATGAGAGATTTAAAACGAGCCATATCTTTGCCACAAAATGAACGGAATTATGCATACCATCAACACAGAGATTATTGATAAAAAAGCTTTGGACCTACTGAAAGAATTGGAACAATTAAAGCTAATCCGGATAAGAAAGGATAGACCGGAAGAAAAATTTACCCCTATTGATATTGACTGTTCTAAATATAAAGGGGCTATGTCTAAGTAGCCTTTAAAAGAAATCGACCAACAACTTAACGAACTGCGCAGCGAATGGGAATAAAATACCTCTCGGATACAAATACAGCTGTTTACTACCCTCAAGAGCAATTTACCCCTGATTGAAACGTGTAGTGTTTACACCAAGGCGTGGAATGATGAACCCAAATTTAAGTAATCCTACTGGTTTTCCCTTATTTCATAACTAGGCAACAGCTCCCTATACCACTGTTCCAACTCATTGTTTACAAATACAAAAAGGTAAAATTCGTCCTGATATGGAAAATTTCGGTAAGAAAGAACTTCTATTTGTTTGCCATCTTCAACACGTTTCTCAGAAATAGTGTATTCCCGACCAAGTAAATTGGCAACCTGTACTTTGGTCATCCCCAATTCAAGTTTATCCATATTGCTACTTTGCAACCGTGATAAAAACCAAGATGAACAAGAAGATAAAACGGCGAGAGAAAGCGCAAAAATTATGGATTTCAATTTCATAAGTTTTTTGTTTATTAAACGGGGTTTCCTCTCCTGTAGATGTATTTGAGACCCAGCTTTCCAAGGGTTGTCCTGAAAACCAGGCTTATGATATTCTGATTTGCTTATTTCATCTTTTCAATAAGTCGCGGAAAATGCAAGTTTAGAAAGAATATCATTTACCCAATAAATGACGGCACTGGATTTTGGTGGAAATTTTGGTTGTTACAATCAGCCCAACTGCCAAAATTTGTAAATAATCAATGCAACTAATTTTACCCACATCAGACCTCTGACGGAGCCAATTTCAAATAAAATAATCTCGAATATCAACTAATATATCATCTGCCTTTGGGCATACCCCAATTCGCTATTACGCTCCACGTTGCTCAAATTCAAACATATTTTCAACACTCCCCCATATTGAAATTTATCCAATAACAATATATATCCATTCCTGGCACATTCTTCGAAATTGGTGAATGAGGACAATCAACGCCGTCAAAGGAAAGGTTGTCTCCAGCTTAAAGTTTAATCCGCTTCCTATACAACCGCATAATCTCCTTTTCTTCCAAAGCGACATCAAACACAGCTAGGCCGCTGATTTGTCCGATAAACTGGTTGGTCATCTTTCCGACCACCGAATTGGCTCCCACGGTAAAATCAGCGCCATCTTCCCCACCGTCAAATATGCCGTCCTCGTAGGGGAATGGATTGGTCAATACATTTGTACTTAATTGACCGTCTTTATAGGCCCTGATCTTTTTACCGTCGTACGAAATGGCAATCATTGCCCATTCATCCGGCAAGACGGGTTGATCACTGCTGGCATATGAAATCCAGGCAATTTGTCCGGGAGATTTGCCTCCCGAAGCGGAAATATGGCCGTGAATCAGGCCCTTCGCCGGGTGGCGCTTCATCTCATCAGAATGGGTTTTGGAGGCGGCGTTAAGAAACATAAAGTATTGCCTTTTTTCCCGGGTTTCATCCCACACCCCGGCGATGGCTTGCCAGTTTTTTTCCGTGTCTTTTTTCACCCAAGCCAATACGGTGACCTGGCTATCTTTTCCAAAGATATTCAGCTTGCCCAATTTCTCCCTGGGAATATAAAACCAAGTACTGTCCCTTATGATTGCCGAAGCATTTTTATTCGGCCCTTCTTCAACTCGCTCGATCGCCTGTGCCCCTTCCAATAAGTGATAGGTTTCCGGATTGGAAAAGGATTTGGAAACCCTTGCTTCTCCAGCACCCTCGGAAAAATCCCAGAAGGCCAATAAATGTTTTTTGATAACCTTGCTTTGGCCTTGGGTTGTACCTATTGATAGGATGAATAGAAAGACGATAATCGGAAAGAATTTCATGGACTTTATGTGGGTTTTAGCCACTAAAGTTACCAAAACTCGCATTTGATCCAGTCTAATAGATGTCAATTTTTTTATAAAGGTGAATATCTAGATGATTAACAGGGAATTAAAGCAGACAATCTAATCAAATTCATTCGCTTCTAACCTGAGTTCGATTATTCGTCAAACTAGCAATACAATCACCTAGGTAAATTATTTCCAATATTGATTCTGGTTTCGAATCTAGGATGTCAGATCAACCGTTTTGGGGTTTTAACGGGAATGGGTTGGACGTATTGGGAGGCATGCGGCCAAAACGGGGAGATTTGCGCTATTTTTGCCCTGGGTTGAAACCCAGGGCTATCAAATCGGCCACTCCGCTGGAGTTTTTGAGGAAGGTTGTTTTACGAAAGATTGGTTCTTGGGTGGAATTTAGACAATTTGTTGATAGGGTGTTGTATTTGCAAACTAAGGTGTAAAAAACAATCGAACTAAGGTTTCTAGTGAGTTGCAATCGCGAGGGCAGACAAATGGAATTTGAAATTCCAACAGAACTTCCCAATTACGGACGAGGATTATAAATCCTTGCTATCTATAATTCGACATTACAAATGTAGAACAGAAAATCCACACCACAGCAGCTCCCCCTATTTCACTACCCTCATGGTCCCCTGCATCACGTAAGCATGTCCTGGAAAGGTACATACGTAGGTATAATCACCCGGAACGGAAGGTGCTTCGAAATAGATGGATTCAGAAGTTTCCGGTGAAAGAATGTTTGTATGAAACAGCACCTTATCGGAGTTGGTTATATAGTTCTTTTGGGAACCTTCCAATCCCATCTTCAACGCAGCTTCTCCCACCTCAATAGCAGTAGTAGGTTTTACTACCACCAGGTTATGTAACATGTCATCGTTGTTGTTGAACGTGATTTTTACCTTGCTGCCTACTTTTATTTCTAAAATCTCCAAATCATATTTCAAACCGGGTTTAGTTCCAATGATAAAACTTTGATCGGGTCCTTTAGACCAGGTACTCGGCATGACAGTTACCCTTTTTTGTTGACCATTCGTTGGTGCGGCCGTCACTTTAGCTGAAGCTGTCTGAGTAGGCGAAGGGTCGCTCATTTTTTGGTGTCCACGGTGAGAGTCGTTGGATGTCTCTATTACGTCTGCAAGATTCAATTTTTCCCCGCTTGGAATTTGATTCAGTGTGTAATACCCTACCCCATGCAATAAATCCATCCCCTCCATTGATTTAATCCCAGATGCGTTTATTTCGTGGATATATCCTTCTTTCAGGCCATCAACTACCAATCTCACCGTCAATCCATCGGTAGAGACTACAGCACCTTTAACCGCTAGGTCTTCCAATTCAATGACGGGACTTCCGTAATTATGGTGATACTTGTAGTTGAAACTTGACATTTTGTAAGATTCAAGATTTTTGGCAACCGACTCATTTACCGGCAGCGTGAATTCCAATTCGAATCCATCCGGTTGGGCTTTTACGGTTTTAATTTCAAAAGGTGTTTTCCCCGTCCAAATCAATCGCTGCAAACCAAATGGTTCGTTTCCGGTCGAACTCCAACCCCTACTCGTCATCCCCACAAACATAGATCCGTCATTTCCCCATACCATCCTTAGGATACCAGAAGAAAAGCCCTCTCTGAAAGGGAAAGCCACACCCTGGTAGACACCGTTTACTTTTTCAAGATAGACCCTTGCGATTTTGCTTAGGCCTTGATCTCCGACAAAAAGTTGATCGGTAAAAGGCCCAAATTCCCCACCTGATTTATCCACAAGAATATCTGAAGTGGAAATTCCCAAAAGTCCATGGGGAAGCCACACTGCCGGGGTCTTGAATCCAGGAATATCTGCCGCCACCTTTGACATGGGCAACCCGGTGTCCGGTATATCCTCAGGTCTCAATTTGACAGGAGAACCTTCCAGATGACTCCAAACCAAGCCTTCCGGATTCCCAACAAAATCACCGACTTCCACATGAGTAATCCGGCCTGAACCAACCCAATCGCCTTGATTTTCTCCGTAAAACACATCCCCCTCCGCATTATAACCAAAGCCCGATGGAGATCTCATGCCTGATGCTACAGGTATCATTTTACCGTCCGGAGACACTTTCATCATCCACCCACGCCATTTTGCCATGCTGGAACCATGACCTATCCAGCCCAAATTCAGGGTAACGAGCATGTCTCCTTCTGGAGTAAACAACGGTCCGTAAGAATATTCGTGATAATTTCCCGACAAGGGCCAAGAAACGACGGTTTCATACCCATCAGCTTTGCCATCTGCATTGGTGTCGGTCAATTTGGTCAGCTCCGACCGCTGGGAGGAATAAAAACTGCCTTTATGGTAAGCCAGCCCTAGTGGCTCGTGTAATCCATAAGCAAACCTGGTAAACCTAGGGATTTGCGAACCAACCATATATGGATTTTCTATCAACCATACCTCACCTCTTCGTGTTGAAACCCCCAATCCACCGTCAGGAGTTACAGCCAAACCACCCACCTCAAGTTCAATCCCATCAGGAATTGGAATATCTACAATGGTGTAATAATCTTGTTCTTTCTCAGAAGAAGCCTTCTGTTCCGTCGCGTCCTGCGCATGTGAAGAACCCGATGGCAGTATAAAAAAGCAACTTATTAACCCTGCCAAAAATCCATTTAGTATGGTTTTTTGAAGGTGAAAAAAGAGGCTATAATTCAAGATAAATATGCTATTTTTAGATGTTTTCATAATCGTAATTCCAATAATTTAGTTGTAAATCACACGTATCATTCAATAAATAAGGCTGTACTTAATTTCATTTTTAGCCGCCTCTGTTGAAATTGGAAGTAACAATTCTTGGCCCAATGTCGTATTTCTCAATACTACATTTGAAAGAGCAGTGTTGGCTAATTTTACATATAATTGGCCTTGGTTTATATAATAAACTCCATCCCCAAGATCCTCTATTTTCTCTGCGGAGATAATCCTAGCATATAAACCCGGGGTTTTTTGAGAATTCAAA
>JBBQXZ010000147.1:0-11687 GCA_038209145.1 Cytophagales bacterium
TAAAGCAACATACCATTGGAAAACAGGTAACGCTTTCGGGCGTAGGCCTACATACCGGTGTGGAAGCCACCATGACCTTTGTTCCTGCCAAACCAAACCATGGCTACAAATTTCAGCGCATGGATCTGGAGGGTTACCCCATTGTGGATGCCGATGTAGACAATGTCGTCGATGTATCCCGGGGCACGACGTTAGAGCAAGGAGGTGCGAGAGTTTTTACTGTGGAGCATGTGCTTGCCGCCTTAGTGGGTATGGAGATCGACAACGTCCTGATTCAGCTGAATGGACCCGAGCCTCCCATCATGGATGGCAGCAGCATCCAGTTTATTCAAATTTTGGAAGAAGCAGGCTTAGAAGAACAAAATGCCCTTAGGCGTTTCTTTGAAGTTCCCGAAAGTATTCACTACCGGGATACTGAAAGGGAAGTCGAAATGGCAGCACTGCCCCTGGATGACTTCCGGGTCACTGTTATGGTGGATTACAATTCTCCAGTTTTGGGGAGCCAACATGCCTCTATTACAGACATCAGTCAATTTAAAACAGAAATCGCTTCATGCCGAACTTTCTGCTTTTTGCATGAACTGGAAATGCTATACAATCAAAATCTCATCAAAGGGGGCGACCTCAATAATGCCATTGTGGTTGTTGACCGGGCGGTAAATGAGGAGGAATTGGCTCATCTGGCCAAAATGTTCAACAAACCAAAGGTGGAGGTCAGAAAGGAAGGCATTCTGAACAACGTTGAGCTGCGCTATAAAAACGAACCTGCACGCCACAAGCTTTTGGACGTAATCGGAGATTTGGCCCTGGTGGGAAGGCCGCTGAAGGCACAGATTCTTGCCGCACGTCCCGGACATGCAGCAAATGTGGCTTTCGCAAAAAAGATAAAACGAATCATGGAAAAGTCAGGCTCCATGCACATTCCCTATTATGATCCCAAACTACCCCCTGTCCTTGACATCAACCAAATTAGTAACATATTACCTCACAGATATCCTTTCCAGCTGCTGGACAAAATCATCTACCTGGATGAAACTGTGGTAGCCGGGGTGAAAAATGTGACCATCAATGAGCCATTCTTTTTGGGACACTTTCCAAACAATCCGGTAATGCCAGGGGTATTACAGGTAGAGGCCATGGCTCAGACAGGAGGTATTTTGGTGCTTAGCACCGTAGAAGACCCTGAAAATTATTGGACGTATTTCCTGAGTATTGAAAACTGCAAATTCAGGAAAATGGTACTCCCCGGAGATACATTGATTTTTAAGTGTGAACTTTTAAATCCAATTAGAAGAGGTATTGCGAAAATGAAGGGTGAGGCCTTTGTAGGAAATACCCTGGTATGTGAAGCAGTGATGACTGCCAGTATAGTAAGAAAAGACGCATGATAAGTAAATTATCCCAAATACACCCAGAAGTATCCATTGGAAAAAATGTGACCATTGAACCATTTACCACCCTACATGAAAATGTGGAAATAGGTGATGACACGTGGATCGGTTCAAATGTCACTATTTATCCTGGGGCAAGAATTGGCAAGGGTTGTAAGATTTTCCCGGGTGCCGTAATATCTGCCATTCCGCAAGACCTCAAATTCCAGGGGGAAGATTCCATCGTGGAAATCGGAGAACATACGACCATCCGGGAATGTGTTACGGTAAATAGGGGTACCGTAGATAAGAAAACGACCAAAATTGGGAGTTCATGCCTGGTCATGGCCTATGTACATATTGCCCACGACTGCATTATCGGCAACCACGTCATCATCGCCAACACGGTGCAGATTGCGGGCCACGTCACGGTGGATGACTGGGCCTTCGTTGGGGGAAGTAGCGCCATCCACCAATTCGTCAAAATCGGAATGCATAGCATGATTTCTGGGGGATCCTTGGTGCGAAAAGATGTTCCTCCTTACACAAAGGCAGCAAGGGAGCCTCTGAGCTATGCCGGTGTAAATTCACTCGGCTTACGCAGAAGGGGCTTTTCAGGTGAAGTCATCAATCAAATTCAGGAAGTTTACCGCTACCTGTTCCTTCACAGCCTCAACAACAGCCGGGCTTTGGAGGAAATTGAAGTCAATCTTCCTGCCACCAGGGAGCGGGACGAAATCGTGAATTTTATCCGCTCATCCGAAAGGGGAGTGATGAAGGGATATATTCAGTAAACATGCTCCGGATACAGCTTAAAAATGCCGGCAAGCGTTTTCAATACGAATGGATTTTTAGAAATCTCAATTTATCTTTTGGTCCGGGAGCAAAGATTGCCATCACAGGAAGTAACGGATCAGGTAAGTCCACTTTTCTCAAATGCCTGGCGGGACAACAGCCTTTGTCTGAAGGAGAAGTTTCCTATTTTATGAATGAACAGCTTATCCCGGAATATGAACAATTCAGACAAATTGCCTTTGCTGCCCCATACCTGGAACTTCCCGAAGAATTTACACTAAAAGAATTTCTTGGCTTTCATTTCAAGTTCAAACCCGCATCAAATGGCCTTTCGATCCCAGAAATAATATCCATCATGTATTTGAACAATTCAGCAGAAAAATCCATTTCTAATTTTTCTTCGGGCATGAAACAACGCCTCAAACTTGGTATTTGCTTTTTGTCCAATTCACCGTTACTGCTGTTGGATGAACCCACTTCCAATCTCGACGAAGAAGGCGTGTCTTGGTACCGTCAGCTCGTAGATACATATGGCAAAGAAAAAAGTTTGATTATCGGGTCAAATGATCAAAGGGAGTTTTCATTTTGTGATGAAAAGTTGAATATAGAAGCCTTTAAGCCAAAAGGCATACTTTGATTTTAGGATAAAAAGGTTAATTTTACACCGTTGTAAAGATTGCAATTATGAAAAAAATGCTCATTTTGTTTTTAACCACCGTTGTTTCGGGAATCTTTTTTTCTTGCGGCAATGGCGGTGAAGATGGTCCTCAAAAGACAGCCACTGAACTGGCTATCGAAAAACTTGCAGGCGAAGGAAGCGGGCGCACCTGGACCGTCAGCAACGGAGGCTCTGTTTCCCGTGACGGCACCTCACAAACAGCTAACTTTGCCAACTTTGAAATTACCTTGCGTTCCAGCAGTTCGGCGGGAAGGACCTACAGCACTACCGGAAGCACCGGGCTTTTTGACCCGACTGGAAACTGGTCTGTTGAAGGAGAAAACAATGACAAACTTCGCCTGGTGGGAATTCAGGCAGCTTCTAAGGTACCAATAAATTTCTCACCAAATACTCCCGCTCCCAATTCGTTGAATGACTTGAGGCTGGATTTCACCATTTCGGCACCAACCAACGGGAGAGTCTCCGGATTAGTTGGCTATTATGTATTTGATTTAAAACCAAAAAACTAACCCATGCCCAAATACCTCCTTTTAATCGTATGCCTCGCAATTGCGTTTGTTCAAACAGCCATTGCCCAAGATAAGGGCCAGGATGCTGTACAAAAAGCAGTACTACAACTCAAGGACGCCATGCTGAGTGGCGAAGAGGAAAGCCTGGTTGCCATTTCCTCAAAGGACCTGACTTATGGGCACTCCAACGGGGTAGTCGAAGACCAAGATGCCTTTGTCCTTGCTCTTGCAAGTGGCAACAATAATTTTACCAGCATTACCCTAGCCGACCAAACCGTGGAAGTACTGGGCAAGATCGCCTTGGTTCGTCACAACCTCACCGGAAATACGCACAATAAAGGAGCAGAGCCAGCGACTGTCAATTTAGGTGTTCTAATGGTTTGGCAAAAAGAAGGAAAAAACTGGAAACTCCTTGCCCGCCAAGCTTTTAAAAGATAATTGGGGTTACTCAATTATCCTTTAACGCCACCAAGGTTACCCCTGCTCCTCCCCTTTCTACATGTTCATCGGTAAATACCCTCACCATGTTCATGTGACGAAGCATGTTTCGGGTCAGATCACGAAGGATGCCATCCCCTTTGCCATGAATTACCCGCAAGTCTTTCATGCCCAGCATGTATCCCTCATCGATGAAATTTTGCAAGAGTGGGAAAATTTCCTCTCCCCTTTTACCCCTAAGGTCCAGATTTGGGGAGAAATCCATCATTTTTCCGGTGGTATCGTAGCCAGTGGACCGGGGGATGGATTTCTTTTCTTTCTTCAGGGTCGTAGCTGAAATTTTCTCAAGCCGGTCTATTTTCACTTTCGATTTTAGATCACCGATACTGATTTCAGCGGTTTTTTGATGGATCGCAATGACCTCTGCCATCGCCCCGTTATCTTTCAGGCGAACGTGGTCTCCAGGCAAAATCTCTCCCTCAATAACCTTGACCTCCTGTACTTTTTTATCCACCTTTCTCTTTTCAGGCTGAATGGAGATCTTATGCGATTCCAAAGATTTCCGGAGTTGTTTTGTAGCCTCTTTATCCGCTTTGTGTTCCTTTATTTCCCGGATCGTATTTTCAATTTTCTTGTTTGTATCTTCCAACAAAGCACTCGCCTGGATTTTAGCTTCATTTATAATGTCCTTCTTTTTGGTATCTAGGATTGCCTTGAGGTCCTTATATTCCTCCATGCGACGTGAGAGAATGTGTTCCTTCTTCTCATTTTCTATAAGTAGTTGCTGATATTTGTTTTTTTCACTTTCCAGCTTGAGCAGCAGCTTGTCGTAGTTCACGCGGGACTCCCCTACCTGCGCTTTTGCATGAAGGATGATCTCGTCAGAAATACCGATTTTATGGGCAATTTCAAAGGCGAAAGAACTGCCCGGCTTGCCAATCTCCAGTTGATACAGTGGCTCGAGATGCTCTACATCATAACGCATGGCCCCATTCACCAAGCCCTGACTTTTGGAAGCCAACTGCTTCAGGTTGCCGTAGTGGGTGGTCACTATACCGAAAGCTCCGCTCTTGTTTAGGGATATAAGAATACCCTCAGCTATGGCCCCACCAAACTGCGGTTCGGTACCCGTGCCAAATTCATCAATGAAGAAAATAGTTCTTTTATTGGCGAGCAGGGTAAAGTATTTCATGTTCATCAAATGTGAACTATAGGTACTTAGGTCATTTTCCAGGTTTTGCTCATCACCGATATCAATGAAAAACTGGTCAAAAACGCAACAGGTGGATGAAGGTTCGACAGGTATAAGCAATCCGCATTGAAACATGTATTGCAGCAGTGCCACTGTTTTCAGCGTGACTGACTTACCGCCTGCATTTGGGCCAGAAATAACCAGTATCCGTCTATTGTGGTCCAAAGAAATGTTGATGGGAACTATCGGTTTCTTTTGCTGCTTCAGGGTAATTTCCAGAAGGGGATGCCTGGCATTTTCCCAATTCAATATTTTTTGCTTTTCAATAACCGGTTTGTTGGCTCCTATTTTCAAGGCAAATTTGGCTTTGGCACGTATGAAGTCTACCAAACCCAAAAAATGGAATGCCCTTTTGAGATCCGGAATGAACCCGCGCAAGGTGTCGGTGAGTTGGGTGAGAATTTTCTGGATTTCCCTGCGTTCCATGTAGATCAGGTCCTTTATTTCATTGTTGATATCCAGTACCTCCGCAGGTTCCATAAAGACAGTCTGTCCAGTGGCGGACTCGTCATGAATAAAGCCCTTGATGCGTCGCTTATATTCTGCCAGTACCGGAATGACCATGCGTCCGCCGCGTATGGTAATGGATGCGTCATCAGGGGTAAAACCCTGTGCTTTGGCCGAACGGAAGATACCTTCCAGAACTTTTCTTAATCGGTTTTCCTCATAAATCAACCTGTTCCGGATCATGTTCAGCTCCGGAGTGGCGTTATTTTTAATCTTACCTTTGTCATCCATGACCCGCTCTATGGCACGGATCATCGTTCGGTCATCATTGACCATCCCCAGCAATTCAAAAAGATGCGGATATGCCTCTTCATGGGATTTGAAGAAATCCACACAGCTTGCCAAGGTTGTCAATCCCAGCTTCACCTCATGGAATTCATCTTCGTAAAGAAATGTCCCTTCTATACGCGCCTTGTCGAGGTGGGGATGTATGTTTATAAAGTTGGAGGAAGGAAACATTTCACCGGAGACCAGCAATTGGCGAAATTCATCGGTCTGATCCAATAACTTCTGAATTAGACGAATATCATTTGAAAAGGTGATTTTTTGGACAAAATCAGTTCCCAACGTGCTCGTACATGACTCCTTGATTAGGTCTTTGATTTTATCAAAATTGATTTTTTGTTCCAGATTGGCAGGATAAATCTTCATCTATAGGTCGGCTCTTTTTTCCATAACTGACAGGGAATCGATGGTGCGGGCATACACCCGCTCCATAAATATGGCATCTCTCAGGTAATATTGTAGGCTGTTGATGTAAACACTATCCGGCACGGCATGTTTCTCGAAAATTTCTTTTTCCAGAACCGGGTACAACCTTTTCGAAGAGTCGTAGGGTATGGGAAGCGATTGAACAAAGCCTTCGGTAAGGTGGATATCGATGAGAATTTCCACCATTTTATCCTCAGAGATAAGCCCTTGGGGTTTGGAATTGGAGGAACATCCCCCAGTAATTGCCGCACAAATGACGAGTAGTAGTATGTATTTCACTTCACAAAATTACCCAAATACTTTTTAAATTGACAATAAGTAAGGTCCAAGTCGTTTTATTATTCAAAGGAGTACCTTAAATTAGGCCTCTGATAAGCAAGGATGCATGAACCAACTCTTAAAAAAATTACGGCGGTATGAGATAATGCTCCGAAAAATAGCCAACAACCACCTTCAAGGGGACTATCAGTCCATATTTAAGGGAGCTGGCTTGGAATTTGACGACCTTCGTCCCTACCAGTATGGTGACGACATTCGGACCATAGAGTGGAAAGTTTCCGCAAAAGGGCACGGCACGTTCGTCAAAACATTCAAAGAAGACAAAGATCAGTCGGTCTACTTTTTGATAGATATCAGCGGATCACAGGATATCGGCAGCAAGGAAAGAAAGAAAATTGATGCCGGAAAAGAAATCGCCGGCGTACTTACCCTTGCTGCGGTATATGAAGGTAGTCAGGTAGCATTGGTGAGTTATTCAGACCAAAAAGAGAAAATCATCCTACCCGGAAAAGGTCCGAGACAGGCAGTGAAAATTATCAAGGGACTTTTTTCACACGAAAACAAATCAAAAAAAACAGACCTGAACGGGATGTTTTCTTTTTGTCTGAATCTGATTAAAAAACGCAGTATCATTATCGTCATTAGTGATTTCATAGATGATAATTATCAGCTACCTTTAAAATCTTTAGCCAATAAACATGACTTGGTGGCCATTCAAATCACAGACCCATTAGAATCGGCGCTTCCTTCTTTGGGTATCATACCCGTGTACGACAAAGAAGAGGGAAAGACCACCTGGGTAAATACCGCATTCGGAGGATTTTCCAAGAAAATATTCCAGTCTTTCCATACCGACAGGGCCTCCTTGCAGACCCTCTGTAAAAAAAACCAAATCAACTACCTACAAGTTGATACAAGGCAAGACATTGTTTTACCTTTGATGGAATTATTTAAAATCAGAAATCGAACCATGAAACGTGGGTAAGCTTACTTATTTATTTCTTGCTTGGGCGTTGGCTGGTGTGACCTTTATCGGCAAGGCACAGGAAGTGGCTGTGGAAGGGTATTTCCTGAAAGACTCTGCCATGCTGGGTGAGCGGGTAGGCTATGTGCTTAAAGCCACCTATCCTTCCTCAATGGATATTCTCTTCCCCGATTCAGCCTTCAATTATGGCAGCATGGCGTATTTATCCAAGCAAACCTTCACCTCGTTTACAACGGATAGCCTCACTTTGGATTCTGCCGTTTATTATTTGTCAAATTTCTCCCTAGAACCGGTCAAATCCTACCAATTGCCCGTATTTGAGGTGTTGCGTTACGACAGCATCAGTCATCTTCCACTGGAGGCAAGTCTCCACCTGGTACTTACGATCGCTGAACTTCCCGATGTACTTACTTTTGAAGAAAACAATACCTACCAAAAGATCAGCCAAGGTTTTAACTACCCGCTTTTGGCAATGGTCCTAGTGGCTATTACCATCTTGTTGATAGGATCTTATTTTATATTTGGACAAAAAATCCGGGATGCCTATTTCGTCTATCTGGAAAAGAAGAAGCGGAAAAAATTCCTCCTACAATGGCAACTAGCCAAAGAGAGGCTTGTCCTTCAGCCCGATTTGTCGTCTGCGGATGAACTTCTTGGCCTGTGGAAAAGTTACATGGAATCCCTCACAGGGCATCCCTACAGAGAATGGACAACGACTGAAATAGCAGAGCACCTGGACCAGCCGGCATTGTTGAAAGATATCAGGGATATCGAGATCATCATTTATGCAGACCGGGTTTCTGAAAACTTGGACAACGCCTGTCAGAACCTGACGACCATATCAGAAAACACATTCGACGAAAAAATAAAATCCTACCGCGCACATGAATGAGATCTTTCCCTATTTTTCATGGACTTGGTTTACTCCTGAAACTTTCCGCAGTTATGAGTGGGAAAACCTCTGGGCACTTCACCTGCTCTGGGTGGTACCGCTTATACTTTTAATCCGGAAATTTGCCAAAATCCTAAAAAATCCGGTGTTGGAGTTGTCCATTCCCAAAATGGTACCCCAAAATAATCCGTGGACTTATCTCCGGTTGATCCCCATGTTCTTCTTTATTTTTTTTCTTTGGATGATCATCATCGCCTTGGCGCGTCCCCAGCGGACCAATGAGAAGGTAGAGCAGTTTACCGAGGGGATAGACATCATGTTGGTCATGGATATCTCAGAGTCAATGGACCTGCAGGATTTCACGCCCAACAGACTGGAATCAGCGAAGGAAACCGCCATAGAATTTATAGATGGAAGATTTGGAGACCGTATCGGAGTAGTCATCTTTTCAGGAGAGGCCTTTTCCCTTGCCCCGCTCACCACGGATTATGACCTGTTAAGGGATCTAATCAGCGACATTTCCTTCAATATGATGGATGCCAAAGGTACCGCCATCGGTAGTGCGCTTTCCGTTGCCACAAATCGGATGAGGGATTCTGAGGCGAGTTCGAAAGTGATGGTATTACTAAGCGACGGAGACAACAATGCCGGGAATGTGGACCCTATTTTTGCAGCGCAGCTGGCTTCGGCCATGGAAATCAAAATTTATTCAGTGGCTGTAGGTAAAGACGGTATGGTGCCCTATGGCACGGACTTCTTTGGAAGACCCCAGATGATAGAAAGCTATCTGAATGAAGCCACGCTGAGGGATATCGCCCGCGTCGGCAATGGGGAATTCTATCGCGCCTCGGACGGAGATGCCCTGGAAAGTATTTTCAATCAGATCAACGAGCTGGAGAAAGCGGAAATCATCGAATCCCGATATAAGGAAACGATGGATTTCTACCGGGTTTATCTGGTATGGGGAATTGCCTTTTTCTTTGCATGGTTGGTGCTCAAAAATACCTTCTTCAACAATTTCCTTTTAGATTGATCGGAAAAAAACCTGTCAACAAAAATAAATCATGACAGTTTTTTTTAATTCAATGTTTGAGGCTGACATTATCCCATTTCCCAACCACTGCGTACCGTTTCTTTGATATATTGTTCCGCTTCCGGAAGCCCGGTGGCGGTCATGTTTTCGGCATCCCAATGAATTTTCTGACCCTTCATCCGTACGGACAATACGCCCAAAAGGGTGATTTCTGTCAGGTGTGCCCCATATTCGAAGTTGGCACTTGATTTTGGACCGCCCTTGATGGCGTCCACCCAATCCCTAAAGTGCCCGTTGGATCGTGGGATACTGGGTGTAGGTACTTTTAGGTTATTAGCCAATTTTTCCGGAAAAACCCGGGGTGCCCTATTTCCTCCCTCATTGACAATAATGCCTTTTGACCCCACGAAAAGCGTGCCTCTACCCGTCCATTGATATCCCGCCGGTAAGGCCTCATGCAGGGGAGGCTTTACGCCACCTGAATACCAGGTCAGCTTGATAGGTGGCTGATTTCCCCTGGCTCCAAAATGGTAATACCCGATTTCGCCATACGGGGTAATATTTTCATTGCTGAATCCGGCAGGAAAGACCTCCACCGTTTTGGGATATCCCAGCTCGAAGGCCCAGGTGACAGCATCCATGTCGTGACAGCCAAAATCTCCCAATGCCCCACATCCAAATGCCCAAAAATCCCTCCAGGTCACCGGAGAATACCAATCGTGAAACTCCCGGTGGGGCGTGGGTCCCAGCCAGAGATCCCAATCAAAGCCGGAGGGCTTTTGGCTGTTTTCAGTCGGCATGGCTTTCACTTCCGGAATCCAACGGGTGGCGGGAACCCACGAATGGGTCTCTCTTACCTCACCGATAACACCACCCCTTAGGTATTCTACCGTTTCTCTGATTCCATCGGTACTATGGCCTACATTTCCCATTTGGGTGGCCAGACCTGTCTCCTCGGTCAGTTTTTTGATCATCCTGGCTTCCCAAATATTATGGGTCAGCGGTTTTTCGCAGTAGACATGTTTGCCTGCTTTCAAAGCCATATAGGTGATGTAGGCGTGGGTGTTATCTGGGGTGGAGCAGCAAATTGCGTCCAATCCCGATTCCCTTTCCAACATCCGGCGAAAATCCAAGTATTCGCCTACTTTGAAGTTTGCTGTTTTCTCTTGATAATATTCCTCGATTAACCGCTTTACCGGACCTCTCCCCGCTATAGACCGGTAATAAAAATCTGCCAAATCCCAGTAATTGCCCGGATCAGCTATGGCTGTCAGTTGCACGTCACCAAGCTTCATCAAATCCTCGGCATTTTGTCTTCCTTTACCTCCTGCTCCGATGATCCCGATATTGACCTTGTCACTGGGTGCCACATACCCCCTGCCGCCCAATACAAACCTCGGGACAATAAAAAAACCTGCAGCCGTCACGGCCGATTGTTTGATGAATTTCCGTCTGTTGGAAAGATTCAAGGCGGGGGTATTTTCAGTTTGCATGGTGTAATCGTTCGTTGTGAAATTAAACTTATCCATTCATGGCGACAATTTAACCGCTTTTTACATATTCGGTCTCTGAAAAGTAAGAATTTTCAGATACGGTAAATCCTTTCCGCATTTTCATGATATAATTTCTTCTTCTCCCCCAGTGACAAATCAGCTGTTAGCTCTAAGAAAGCCGACATCCACTGCTTATAGGCTCCGGCGCGGGTTACGACGGGCCAATCGCCACCATAGACCAACCTATCCGGGGAAAATACATCCAACACATGGTCCGAATAGGGCTTCAAATCACTGATTTCCCAATGCGTGGGATCGGCCTTGGTGATCATTCCCGATATCTTGCAGTTTACATTTTCGAGTTCCGCAAATAATTTCATGCCCTTTTTCCAAGGCTCCAGCTCCCGGGACTTAATGTAAGGGTTGCAAATATGGTTCAGGATAAACTGTATATTGGGAAATTTCCGGACAAATACCAAAGCCTCTTCCATCTGGGGTGGGGAAATATTCAGGTCGTAGTTCAACCCAAACCAATCCATCAGCCCCACTCCTTCCAAAAATGACCTATCCTGCATCAATTCCGCATTCACTCCTCTTCGGATGCTTCTGACGATCCCCCTTTCCAACATGTCTTCCATATCGGACTGGCTTTTATTTCCTTTTTCCAAAGGAAAATAAGCGACCATTCCCTTAATCCGGGAATCAATTTTAACCTGCTGTACCACCCAATCTACCTCTATCAGG
>JBBQXZ010000148.1:0-11616 GCA_038209145.1 Cytophagales bacterium
AGAGTGTCAAAATGTCATAAATTGATTTGACTTTAATGAATTTGAGACAAATCTATATGTGCAAATTTCAGTTGATCCTCTTCAGCAAAATCAATATAGTCAATATGGAGTCCTATTTCATTTACAAAATTAAAAGCGAATAAGGGGCATTCGATCATAGTCCTATCTGCATGGCTTTCTTGTCAATCATTAATTTATAGGCTTCCTTCATTTCATCCGGAAGAAAGCATATTTCCACAAACTCGTGCCATTTTGGTATCGCTTTTTTGAAACGTTGGAAAATGTTATCGAATGCTTTTTGATCGATTTCAAACCTTCCCATAGCTGCTTCAAAATCCCTGCGGTTTAGTTTCCTTTTTCTTCCGTTTAGCGTGAGTGCCAATTCTTCGCTATCCCCTTCAACCACCAACTGGGCAGCTACCATGTCATAAGCGGGACTAAGGTTGTATCCCCTTTTCGGATCCTTAAACAGGGAGAAGTTTTTCAGGTGCATGTCATTGTTACCGGTAAGAAAACAAAATACAACTTGCTCAAAGAAGGTGATGATATCAAATCCGGGATTGGTCGAAAATTGAACCAGTGCTTTTCCAATCTGTTCATAGGAACCCCGATACTTCGATTCTGTTAACCGTTCGGTCAGTTGGCACATGTCTTCCATGTGGAATTTCTGTTTTCCTTTTCTATCAATTCGGCGGGTGATATAAGAAAGCTCACCCGACTTTAAGCGGATCAAGGTATGCGGAACGGTTCTTATTCCGGCTATGGCCGCCAGATGCATGGTGAGGTCTTCCAGCTCCGGCAAACTTGGATAATGTTCACTCGGTGGTTTCAATATGTATCCGCCCCAAACACCCATTATAGTCAGTTTTTGAGGCTTATCTTTTTCCGCCATGGTTTCCAGCCCTAAAGAAAGCTTTGCCTGGACGCCGGTTACAGCCGACTGGCTCTGTATTATCTTTTCAGCCAGGTCCAACATCTGATCATTGGTATATTCCAATAGGGGAGGAACAGGCTTGCCGAATATTTTTTTGCTGCATTTTGAGTGAAAGTCTATTTCTTCTCCACTCAGTTCCTTATAACAATATAGACAGCAATTTTTACTCATATTCTTTTTCCTCTTCCATTGGTTCAATGCTCACTGCACCTATGCAGTCGTGACAGGTTTTAAGTAACAAGCCCATCCGATCACGTGCACTTAGTTTCCAGTTTCTTTCAGCAATATTCAGTAACCACCCTTCAGGTATCAGACCGTCAAAAAAAGGAAAGAGCACTTTATCCTGGAATGGTTTTTCCTGTAGCGGAAGTGTCAAACTTACTGGTTCTGCATTGTCTTTTTTCAAATAAATATCCCTGTATTGAAAATAATACCCTTCCTCATCCTCTTTGAGAATTCCTGCCCAATCGGAATGCACATACACTTTAGCCTTTCTCATGGATCAGTTTATTGCGGTTTATTGGCACCGGACCGAGTTCATACCCAAACAAAACCAATACCTGGTTGACCTTATCCTTTTGCAGGGAAGGTTTGTCACGTTCTAATTCACGTACAAAACGTAACCCTACACCAGCTTTATTTGCCAGCTCTTGTTGGGTAAGCCCTAGTTCCTTTCTCTTCCCTTTTACAAAATTGCTTAAGGTTAATTCTGGAGATTGATTTCCGGTATTCATTATTATAAAGTTTACCCGTTCGGGTACAAATATATACATATTGGGTGAAAATATACCCCATCGGGTATAAAAAATTATCTCTCTCTACATATTATACCCGTATGGGTATAATATATTAGGGGGTACCTGTTCCAAAAGCTAAATTCAAATATATTGAAATGCTACGAGCGGCTTTTCACAAACGGAAAAAACAATAAAAAATATAATTTTAAATTTTTTAATCAATAGCCTGACCGGAAACTCCACTTATAAACATGGTTTTTAGCAAAATAGACGAGGTAATTGTAATATCCGTGACGGCGGTATAAGGGCTGCTGCTACCGAGTTGACTCCGCAACCCCAAAAGACATCGGTCATATATTGAGAATTCCACTGACTAACCCTTTTGCACCCAAATACTAAATGTGAAGAAGGGATATAAAACCAAAAGGTTTTGATTAAATACCCTAATAATCAAAAATTACCACATTGGGATCCTTGTCTGATGAAATACCAAAAAAGCGCTTGTTTTTCCCGTCTACCGCCAGGGAAACCAGCGAATGATCCAGGCGGTAGGTTTTTACCAATTTTCCGGTATAATCGAACACATAGATTTCTTTTGACAATTCACCATTTTGGTAATACATGTCCGCAGATTTTCCGAAATTCTTGATCTTCGGATATATTAAAACCACTTTTACTTTTACCCAGTGAAAGCTTAAATAGTTATCATTTTCGACCAGATTCCCTGCATTAAAGACATACGGGTTTTCCAAAAAAAATTTCGCATTTAATTTAAAGACATTTCTTTAGTACTTTTTGTGAGCTGGTCTTTTTCAAAATCTAATATAAATTCTGGTATTATTCCTTTCTTTGAAATATTGAAAATAGTGTCTGTCCACGCATGTAGAAACCTTATGTTTTTATCGTGTTTTGAAAATTCAATAGAACTTTTATATGTATCGGTATTTCCAACAGTGAGGATTAACGGATGGGCTGATGGGAAAATGCTATAGCCATTTACTTTGGCAAAAGCAAAAAAACTGCCTAAACGAATACAGTCAGGCATTCTTTATTAAATCGGCTCTCTTGAAAACTTATTCGCTGTCTAAGATCTCCCCAATAGGCTGCCCCGTGGCCCCATTAGGCAGTCGAGTATGCAGCAGCATAGCTAGCGTAGGGGCAATGTCTGTCACCGTGGCATATCGGGAACTGGAGCCTGGCTGTATATGCCAGCCATAAAACACAATGGGTACATGCGTGTCATACGTATATCCCGTGCCATGGGTAGTGCCTCGGGTGGAATCGGTCAGCCAAGCCGCATCGTTGATTATTAAGACATCTCCAGATGCTTTGTGGTTATAACCCATTTGCAACAGGCTTTTTCTTCCCAAGGTGTATTCCCGGTGTCTCATGTCATTGGCGGTGTAAGTCTCTTTGATCCCGTCAAACCGAAGCAGAAACTCAGCAATATCTTCCTGCATGGCGACAAGGTCCAACTTCATTTCACGGATAAGGCTATGGTTGAGAAACAATTGCTCGTTGGAGAAATTTTCTATCCAATCCCCTTCGCCGTATCTTTCGTTTGTGTACCCCTTGAGCTGGGTGAGGACAAAACGGGTATTTAGACTGCCCGCGGGCACACGCTCATCCTGCATATAACGGACCACATCGGCCACGCCATGATCTGCCGAAAGGAAGACGAGGTATTCTCCTTCACCGATTTCCCTATCAAGGTATGTAAAGAAAGCTGCCAGTTCCTGATCGAGCCTCAAGTAAGTATCTTCTAGCTCTATGGAGCTTGGCCCAAAGGCATGCCCCACATAATCTGTGGAGGAGAAGCTTACCGCCAAAAAGTCGGTTTCGCCCCTTTTGCCAAGCTGTTCACCGGCCAGGGCTGCATAAGCCAGGTCCAAGGTAAGTGTATTGCCAAAGGGCGTGCCGCTGATCATGCCAAGCCCTCCATTGTTTTCCATTAGTTCTGAAAGCTCATACGGAAAAACAGGCGCCTCTTTACCGATGGGTGGCGATTCAAAGTCATTGTCGTCGGCAACACTCTGAATATATGAGTTTATGGGATAAAGGGTTTCCCAAGTTTGGCCAAGGTATTTTTCTGGAAGTTCTCGCTTGTTAAACGCAATTACCCAATCCGGAAGGGTTTCTCCATAGTAGGTGGAATTCATAAATTCCCCGGTTTTTCCATCGTACCAGTAGGCATCTCCCAGGTGACCGGCCGGCAGGGCGGCACCCCGGTCTTTGATGGCAATTCCCACTACCTTCGACCGTTTGTTGGTGGCAAATTGGAGTTCGTCGGTGATGGTAGTGGTCAGCATGTTTCGGGGCGAAATGTGGCCAGCCTGTTCACTTCCCCCAACTGCGTTTACCGTGCTGTCTTCGGTACAATACACGGTTTTGCCAAGTTTCCTTACATACCAGTCATTGGCGATGATGCCATGGGTGGAGGGTGTTGCGCCCGTGTACACGGATGCGTGTCCCGGTCCTGTGTAGGTGGGAATGTAATTATAATGGCCGTTTTTCATCATAAATCCCTCTTCCATAAGCCGCTTAAAGCCGCCTTCCACGAACCGGTCATGGAATTTGTAAAAATATTCCTGCCTCATTTGGTCAACCACGATGCCTACGACCAGTTTTGGACGGTCAAGTGACTCTTCCTCGTTTGCTGATTGGGAAATGGCAGCCAAAGGGAAACACATTAGGAGTAAGCTCCAGTATAGTTTCATGAAAAACGGATTTTACAGGTAGTTGTTGGCAGATTATTTGGCTGCGGGGGAGTAAATTAATCTTTGCTTTTCAAGTCCCCGCGCTTGATGGACTGTATAAATTGAGCCCAGGCAAAAGGATTTAACAGGGGAAGGGGCCTAGGGCCATATCGATCCATGCCCTGCATCATCTGCTGGTTGGTAAACTGCCTGAAATTTTCATTTCCTGAAGCAGGCATTTCCTCGGCCCATCTCAGCAAGAGTTGAGGACTGAGATTACCCCGGTTAAGCGGCCTTTCTTCTTCAATATTCAGGGCCAGGATGGCATTCTTAAATTCTTCCTCGGTGGGATAGGGCATGACCTGAACCTCTGCCAGGCTATATTCATCCTCTATCATGGTCAAGATATAGCTCAATTTGTCCTCCTCTATATCTTCTGGGACTTTGATTGCCTGCCGCTGAAGACCTATAAATGAAAAGACCACACTATCCCCGGCAATGACTGGCATGGAAAAGTATCCAAATCGGTTGCTGCTCGTGCCGCGTCCTTTTTTGGGAACATAGATATTGACGCCGGGAATGGCAACCGTGCTGTCACCATTCAGGATGATACCTGACAACTGTACGATTTTTCTCTCCGGAGTATCTTGGGAACGGGCGGTTTGTATGCCTGCAAAACACAGGATCATAACCAAGAGGAGAAACAAAGGGGCTATTTTAAAATTTGATGCTTTCATTAATTAACGTAACGGCTATATGCAAAGCAGTGTTTCGGACTTTTATTTCAATTTAAAGTGACTAGTTACACTATTTACAAATGATTTACTTACTTTGAGATGACTTTTAATTGTTAAAATTAATTAAATGCGGCTAAAAAACATAAGTTTAAATTACGGAATGCGAGTTTTTAAAGCATTGTCGGAAGAACCAAGGGTCAGAATCCTCCATTTGTTGCTCCATAACAAGGAACTTTGCATTTCCGACTTGGAACATATCCTGGATTTTACCCAGACAAAAACAAGCCGACACCTGAGCTACTTAAAGAATTCAGGCCTTGTCGGCAGCAAGAAAATAGACCAGTGGACATTTTATTATCTTCTTGAGGAAAATTCTGAAATCATTCAGCAGATTTTTAAGTTTATACAGAAAGACAACCTGCTGATCAAAGACCAGGAAATCTATGACATCCTGAATTCCAACAGAGAGCTGGCCAAAAACAAAATTCAAGATAACAAATACGGACTATAAAGCGCAATGACAAAAATATACAAGCACCTTTTTTTTGATTTGGATCACACGCTTTGGGATTATGACAAAAATGTGTACGAATCCCTCTCCGAATTGTATGAGCATTACAACCTACTGCAGTTAGGTATTTCATCCTTCCCGGCCTTTTTCAGTGCGTTCGAAAAGGTGAATTACGGACTTTGGGATAGTTTCAATGAAGGGGGAATTACCAAAGAAGAACTCCGTCAAGTCCGTTTTAGACGTATTTTTGAAACAGTTGCGGCTGATCCCGATTTGGTCCCGGAATCCATGGAGGTCCATTTTATGGACGCCACCTCATCCAAACCCCATGTTGTTGCGGATGCCTTTGAGATTTTGGATTACCTCAGGCATTCTTATGGCCTTCATATCATCACCAACGGCTTCAATGAAAGTCAGTCCCAAAAATTGGCTTCAGCTGGATTGACTTCTTACTTTGACCTAATCGTTACTTCTGAAACAACGGGACACCGAAAGCCTGACCGAAGGATTTTTGATTATGCCATTGAAAATTTGAGGTCGACTCCGAAGCAGTGCATCATGATTGGCGACAACCCCCTTTCCGATATAGCAGGTGCTCAAAATGCCGGCATAGATCAGGTATTTTTTAATCCCAAGGGCATCTCCTCTCCGGTGAGACCATCATATACCATACAATCGCTGATGGAGCTGAAGGGGATTTTGTGATAAAATGGGTTAATACACATTGTCAATTTCTTCGAAATCTTGACGTATTTTCATGGAACGGGAGCTTAATTACACCCATTTTCTTTTTTAGTTGGATGGTCGAAAGCCGGAATATGGCTTGATCTCCTTTTGAACGAATGAAAGCAAAACCTTTACCGTCGACGTTTCTTTCGTACAATATCCCAGAAAGTTGCTTTTCTGTTTGGCTTGGTTTTTCCCTTGCCTTAACCCTTTCATATCCCAAAAGTCGTTTTCAACCAACGCTGCTCTTCGGGTTTGTACTGCAAAATGATTTTGAGCAAAAGAAATCTCTTTTTTGCGATTTTTTCCATTTTGACCGATTAAGTAACAACTCCTACTTACTGTGGGGATACCCAACTTGGTTTTGTCCCCATTTCCTTTCGTTATCTCCACTTCCTTTACCGGTTGCGGGAAGCAACTGCCTGATGCCAGTCTGTTCCATATCCTGTACAGATTGCCCGGCAGGTTTTGTTGGAACTCTCCCAAACTCCCCTTGTCGACTCACGCACTCCCTTGGTTCGGTTTCACCTTCCGGTAGGCTGCCCCCACCATTTCCCGGGTTATGGGTACCGTTTTCGGTTCTGTTTCAAATAATAAATTCATCCTCTTTTAAAGTTGTTCTAAAATCTGAAACTGTATGGCCAATGCCCTTCACTCCATCCCCATCACAGGAATTTCACCGCTACTATGGCATTGACCGACTTCCTGTTTTCCCTCGCTATTTCGACCCCATGGGTACGTCCTACTTGTGTCTTTTCGCTTGTCATCAAAATCGGGATCTCCCGTGTTTCGCATAAAAGCCTGAATAATAGTCCCCGAAAATACGGGGCAGGCTATGTCCCCTTTATGACGGTTGTCCCATAGCCAGAAGGTAAGTGTCCGGCATGATTGTTCATTTGTTGCGTAGAAAAAAAACTTTTGCCAAGGCATTCCCTTTATCGACACTTCATCGGGGATTCACTTTCGTTCATCCCTCTTATCCGCACCTGATCCGTACCGAGGACCTTTTCCTCCTTCGGTTCAACACCGTTACGTTACCCAAACAGCACCGGGAGGTGGTTTCCAACCTCCGCTTGCCTAGCCATTGCGGTAGGTCTACTACCATCTTTTATATAACATGCCATTAATTCACGTCAAGGACTTCACGACACACCTACGCTTAGGAGGGGATTGAATGTTTTTTGGTATCATGCCTACACCTTTCCCGAGAAAAATCCTGAGTTAAAATTTGTTTTATCTGATCGTTGCAGCTTTATTAAAATACCGGAAACCACCTATCGTGACAAATGTCCGAAAATCATAAAAAAAAATTTAGATCTCTTGCAAAGTTAAAAAATACTTGGTATTATTAACAAGTTGGAGAATTGTTGATAAATATTTGCTTATGAAAATGTCATGCCTACTCATTGCCGCAATTGCGGTTGGTTTTATCGCCGGTTGCTCGGACGACTTAGAAAACCTCTCTCCGGATTCCGGCGCTAAGTCGGTTATACGTGCGGGTGACCTCACGTTCACAATGCAGCTGTTGGACATGCAGGGCATGCCCCAAAATCGGTTCAATGAAGGGGAAAACTTCCAGTTCCAGTTTATCATCGAGAACAGGGGAAAAGAGGATTTTACGCTACCGGTCCCATGGCTTTTTCCAGTTATGGAAAAGGATTTTTTTGCCGTGTACCAACATACCCGGGAAAGCGGAGGCAAGGCGTTTATAGGTAAATCATTTACGACAGGAGGCAATTATTTGGATTTATCGCGAGCAGGGGTTCCCGGTCATGGGGCTGCCGTCTATACAATACCCTGGCTGGTAAAGCAGGATACCAGCTATGTGATGCCTACATTTATACAAGATGGGGTGAGAATACCAAAAGAAAATCATATTAACAGAAACTACAGGGCAGCGGACGATCCCGTTGCGCCTCTTCGTCCGGGAGTATACTTCACGGGGTTCACCCTGAAGTATGCAGAGACTGATTCTGTCAGCATGCAAGTTTTATTTAGGGTACAGTAGTCTACTTGCTTTTGGTTTCAGCTTAAATTTATACAACCATGAATAAACGTTACGTTTCTTCCCTCTATTGGTATGTGCGTTTGTGTGCTTTTTTAACAGTGATTCTTTTGGTCAGGTCAATTCTGATGAGGAAGACCAAGTCGTTATCCAGGTTGTAGGGGGCGCCAATACCCATATTAGCGTAGTCCCCTGGCAGGTACTATTAGAAATCAATGGAAATGACGACTGCGGGGGTACTATTATTGCCCCTAATTGGATTCTTACGGCTTGCCATTGCCTGGAAAACCCAAATGGCCCTATCCTTTATCAACCCAGCCAGATTAAGGTACATGCCGGCGTTACCCGGCGTAGTCAAAAAAATTTGGGACAGTTGAGAAATGTAGTCCAGATCATCAGGCATCCAAACTGGAACAGGAACACATTGGCAAACGACATTGCACTTCTTAGGCTAAGCTCACCGCTCACCATCAACAACAATGTCCAAAGCATCCGGTATGCCACGGCCAATGATGCTGTCCAAGGATTCACGAATCCAGGGGTAAATGCCCGTATTTCGGGATGGGGCAGTTTGGCAAACGGCGCCTAACCTGATCATTTGCAGTCAGCAAACGTTCTGATACCCTAAATCTAAACCAATCTTCTTTGACTTGACAGGCAACATGATAGCCGCCGGAAACAATGGTACGGGTGTCTGCCACGGAGATAGTGGCGGACCTTTGGTTGTTTTTGACGGAACAGTACCTTTGGTGGCTGGGATCGCAAGTTTCCGTTTTTAGACTATACCGATATTGACTAAAATTAGGTTGGTCGATGGTATCAAAAATACAAAATTCTTTATTTTTTTCATTGCAAGTGCATGAAAGATTCTCCTAACCGACCTCAATGGCACAGATTTAGCCTATGCCGTTGATTATCCGTATATTTACATCCTAGTCCAATTGAGAAACTAAACCAAACTACACCATGCTCAAAGGTTTTTTTAATGTACCGGAACCCATCAATGAACCGATAAAAAGCTACGCTCCAGGCTCTCCAGAAAGATCAAGTCTTCAAGCCGCATTGGCTGATGCAAGGGCTAAGATAGAAGATATTCCCATGTATATAGGTAGTGGGGAAGTCAGGACAGGCACAAAGCTGCCACTTACTCCGCCTCATGACCACCAGCATTTGCTAGGTCACTTTCATGAAGGAGATGCCTCCCATGTGGAGCAGGCCATTCAGGCTGCCTTGGGATCCAAGTACGCATGGGAAAATATGCAGTGGGAACAGCGTGCTGCCATATTCCTGAAAGCCGCTGAGCTTATTGCCGGCCCATACCGGGACAAACTAAATGCCGCCACCATGCTGGGGCAATCCAAAAATGCCTTCCAGGCGGAAATTGACGCTGCCTGCGAAACCGTGGATTTTCTCCGGTTTAACGTCCAATACATGACCGAAATTTACTCCCAACAGCCACCAAAAAATGAACAGGGAGTTTGGAATAGGGTGGAGCAGCGGCCTTTGGAAGGATTTGTTTTTGCTCTTACCCCGTTTAATTTTACTGCCATAGCCGCTAACCTGCCTACGGCACCCGCCATGATGGGAAATACCGTGGTCTGGAAACCTGCCTATACACAAATCTACTCAGCAAATGTCCTGATGGAAGTGTTCCGCATGGCGGGGGTTCCGGACGGTGTCATCAACCTCATCTACGTGGATGGGCCGGTAACCGGAGATGTCATCTTCAAGCATCCGGATTTTGCGGGTATCCACTTTACAGGTTCTACAGGTGTTTTTAGAACCATTTGGAAAACTATAGGAGAAAATATCCATACATACAAAACCTATCCCCGCATCGTTGGGGAGACAGGGGGCAAAGATTTTGTCATTGCCCATAAATCGGCACACCCCAAAGAGGTTGCCACGGCATTGGCCAGAGGAGCTTTTGAGTTTCAGGGGCAAAAATGTTCCGCAGCTTCCCGGGCCTATATTCCTTCGAACCTCTGGGAAGAAGTCAAAATTTTCCTAATTGCAGATTTGGAAAGCATGAAAATGGGAGGCACCGAAGACTTCGGAAACTTCATTAATGCGGTGATTGACGAAAAATCCTTTGATAAAATTACCGGCTATATCGAAGAGGCCAAAGCTGCCCCGGGAGTGGAGATTATTGCCGGTGGTACCTTTGACAAATCTACGGGGTACTTCATCGCCCCTACGGTTCTGTTGGTTCAGAATCCCATGTACAAGACCATGCAGGAAGAAATCTTCGGTCCGGTGCTAACCATTTATGTCTATCACGCGGAGCATTTTGAAGAAGCACTCGAACTTGTGGATCAGACCTCTCCTTATGCGCTGACAGGTGCGATATTTTCCCGGGACCGCTACGCCATAGAATTAGCTTCTGCTAAATTGCGACATGCAGCGGGAAATTTCTATGTCAACGACAAGCCCACAGGAGCGGTGGTAGGCCAACAGCCATTTGGGGGGGCTAGGGCTTCGGGAACCAACGACAAGGCTGGTTCCATGATCAACCTATTACGTTGGGTATCCCCACGGACCATCAAGGAAACTTTTGTCAGTCCGAAAGATTACCGCTATCCGTTTTTGGGGGAGGATAAATAGAATAATTGAAAAAGACCGGAACAGTTCATTGAAGTGTTCCGGCTTTTTTATGATAATATATGTTGATTTACCCAGTCAATTTCTTCTTCCCGGATGGTATGGTAGGTATCTGGGAATATGAGCGTCTTGACCTCGGCTCCCATGTCTTTGAAAATTTCCGCAGAAACCTCCACCCGATGAAGGGGGACATGCATGTCTTGATGACTGGATCCGATAAATACAGGTGTTTGCTCTAAATCGCCTTTGTAGGAATCAGCATTCAGGGTTTCTCCGATAAGCCCGCCAGTAAACGCAATGACGCCACCGTACTTTTGGGGATTTTGGACAGTATATTCCAAGACAAGGCAAGCTCCCTGAGAGAAACCGATAAGGTAGAGTTGGTTAGTGGATTTACCTGCTTCTAGACAGTGTTTTATGAGATTGCCCACTTGATCCAAGGCCTGATCTAGAGAAGGTTGGTTCTCTTTCCCAGGAGCCATAAAGCTGTAGGGATACCAACTTTGGTTTGTTGCTTGCGGCGCAAGGATGGCAAAATCCTCCAAGTTCAGGTGATCCCCCAACGAAACGATTTGGGTTGCTGTAGACCCCCGTCCATGCACCATGATTGCTACCTTGTCGGCTGTTTCAAGCGATTTGCCAGTTTCCAACAGATTATTCATAGTTTTT
>JBBQXZ010000149.1:0-11543 GCA_038209145.1 Cytophagales bacterium
GACTTGGCAGCACGGATGGGTCAGGTATTCTATCAGACCGCACAAGACCGTGATAAGGTGCGTGATTTTTTTATCCGGTATCAGGATCGGATCCTTTATGGTACTGACCTCTCAGATGATGGGAAGAGAACCAAAGAACAACTTTTTCAGGGCATGGAGGAAAACTGGAAGCGGGACTGGGAATTTTTTGTCACCGACCATGAGATGAACAGTTCGTTGATCGATGAACCGTTCCGGGGATTAAAGTTGCCTAAGGAAGTTGTGGATAAAGTGTTTTATGGCAATGCGGTGAGCTGGTTTGGGTTGGAGGAATAAATCTGAAACTCGCAAACTTGGCTGAAAAAAACATGAAAACGCTCAACTATAGCTTTAATAGCAAAATGAGCGGTAAGGATATGTTGTTTGACTATAAAATCTCGAATGAAATTTGCCACGATTTTAACGTAAGCGAACTTATGAAGTTTAGTGTTATTAAACTAATTCCGGATACGGAGAGTAGGTAGTATTGAATTGTTATTGGGGTGTTGACCTAGCGTTTAGAATGTTGGTTAATTTTATGAGGATGAAGAACTGCTTTTAAGCTACAATTTCGAGAAGAATAACAGTTTTTTCTAATATCTTAAAATACGAACTATCCAATTAGGTGGGCAATTATTTACGTCAAAATGAAATTTTGTCAGAAAATGCGCTTTCAAATTTTCGTTATAATTTCACATTGTTGCGTTTATGGGTTAATTTGAGTCTCCTTTAAAGCAATCATATATGTTTCTATTACAAATGTCCGAGATCAGATTGGTGTTTGCTGTCTTGTTTTTAATTTTGGGTAGCTTAACCGCTTCCTATTCCCAACAAAACCGCCCAACTATGACTGATATCCCTAATGAAATCACAGACAAAAACGTTCTGAGAAAAGAGCTTTATGCCCTGTTAGGGAGGTTACCCGATCGGGATAGACCGATCACCGTAGAAACAATATCCAGTGAAGAAGTTGACGGTGTCATCATAGAAAAGCTGCTCTTTGACATCAATGGTATGGAATTGGTGCCCGCCTATTTTTCCAAACCCAAAAATGCAACCGGCAAACTGCCTGTAGTCCTGTTTAACCATTCCCATTTTGGGCAGTATGATGTTGGAAAAAACGAATTTGTGCATGGCAGAAAGGAAATGCAATCCCCGCCCTATGCCATTGCCCTGGCAAAGGAAGGATATGCGGGCCTATGTTTGGATTCTTGGGGGTTCGGTGAGCGGTCGGGAAGAGCAGAAATCGATCTTTTTAAGGAAATGCTGTGGAAAGGTCAGGTGCTTTTCGGCATGATGGTATATGACAATCTCCGGGCACTTGACTACCTGGTATCCAGGGATGATATCGATGCTGACCGTATTGCGACTATGGGCATGTCCATGGGAAGTACCATGGCCTGGTGGTTGGCGGCACTGGATGAACGTATTGCAGTGACCGTGGATCTCAATTGCCTCACGGATTTTCAAACCCTGATGGAAAAAGGAGATCTCCGGCTCCATGGCATCTACTATTACGTTCCCGATTTGTTAACCCACTTTTCCACCTCATCCATCAATGCGCTGATTTCACCACGTCCCCATTTTGGACTGGCTGGTGAATTTGATCCGCTGACACCGCTGGAAGGATTGGCAATTATTGACAAAAACCTAAAAGAAGTCTATACCCAAGACGGTGCACCGGAAGCTTGGAAGTTAAAAATTTATCCCGTATCCCACGAGGAAACGGCAGAAATGAGGGAGGATATTATGCGGTTTTTGAGGGAATGGTTGTAATTAAAAGGTACAAATTTCTTTCAACCAACTGGCTGGGTTTTCAAACCAAATTGTAGTTGGGATTACAAATCCTATTTTTCGGGAGTTCGACATTGCAAATGTCGAACAGCGATCCTTTTTTATCTGGAATTAGACATTGCAGATGTCGAACAGCTGCAACGGCGGCAATAATGGAAGAAAATTTTATTACAGATTAAGCCAATAATTCAGCTTCATGACAAAGGCCCGTTGTTTGGATGCAAATGACTCGGGGAAGTAGTTGTCTGTATACACCATAAACAGGTCAGAAACAGGTGCATAACGCCATTGCAGCCGGGTGTTTAGGTTGATGTTGTTAATTTGATTGTTGTATTGAACAAAGGTGGTCCAGAATAGGCTCTTGGTAAAAGTAAGGTCAATCCTGGGACCTATTAGGATCAGATCCGCGTCGGGTTGTGGGTCTGGGAGCCTGATCCGGCTGTAGCTGATGTTCATGGAAATATTGGCAAGATACCCCAGCCGCCATTGGGTGGTTCCAGTGAAATTGCTCATGGTACCGGTATAATATTCACCGATTTGACCCTTTCCCAAAAGGGCAAACGTTTTTCTCGGATCTGTTTTGAAATCGAAACCCATGTAATTGTTTCTGTAAGAAGTCCCGTCCATCAAAGGTTCTCCTCCTGTTCTGGTAGGGTCAAATGGGGAAAATAAATACGTAAACTGATTGTTAAAACTGAATGTCATTTCGGCAAAAGAGTCAAACTGCACCAGGTAATTTAAGGTGTGCAATTCATCGGTAATTCCCAGCGATTCATTCCATAAGGTTTCTGATTTAAAGCCTGGACCATGCCGGTTTACGCTACTGGCTTTGGGAAAAAACACATAGGCTATTTCAGGTGAAATCCGTTCAAAATCCGTTCGGGGTGTATAACCGACCAACGGGTTGTAATCTTCGCCAACGTAGGAATAAGCCAAACCGGCAGAGAAGTTGACATCATTAAAAGCAAGCTGCGCATGTCCGGTTCCCGCATCTGATCCAGCACCCTCCTCAAAAGTCCGGTGGTAGAAAAACTTCCCACTCCAGCGGTTATCCTTGGAAAACAAGTTATAATCTATTCCCGCCAACCTGTTGGAAGCACCATCTAGGATAGATCCACCTCCTTTATCTGTATCCATGGACTCCCTGTTGACCAGCATCATACCCACATTTGATCGGTTAAATACCTTCTTCTGTAGGGCCGCCACAGTAAAATTTTTCCCGGATATTCCCCTAAGCGGATCGCTGGCAGTTTGCATGTTCATGGCACCGATCCGCAAATCATCCGTCAATTTCCCACTTATCCTCGCTCCATAAAAAATCTGGTTCTGAACGTTCTGGCCTGTATTTTCATCTCTGTCCACGCCTATCCTCCTGGAAAAAAACGGACGGATTCTATCCGTGCCAAAATCGGCAAATAAATCCGCATTTTCCAAAAAAAATTGTCTCCTTTCCGGAAAAAATATTTCAAACCGGTCCAGATTTGTTACCTGTTCGTCCACTTCTACCTGGGAAAAATCAGGATTTACAGTCAGGTCAAGGTTCAGGGCAGGACCAACGGCTATTTTTGCATCCGCTCCAAAAGCAGGCTGAAATGGTTCACTGAATCCTTCCAGGTAATTTCTGGAAGTGCCCATAGCTGCGTAAGGTATCAATGAAATATTGGTGCCAGATTTGGGCAAGGACTCCGAAAAGGTAAGCTTCCTTGAAAAAGCCATGTGAGTAACATTAAAGTTTTTTGGAATAGGGGTCCAGGTAGACTTTTCGGAATATTTACTGTCAATCCTGTAAAAATTAACATTCCAGCTTTTACCACCATCTTTGTACCTAAGCGTGGAAAATGGGATAGCCACCTCAACGGTCCAATGTTCTTCGTGAATTTTTGCTTCGGAATACCATTTATTGTCCCAGGCAAGGTTAAAATCAGTTGGAATCAATCCACCGTTTCCCATCATTGCCTCCCTCTGCACCCCATATGGATTGACCCCAAAGATATACCCGTTGGTTTTGTCATTAAAAGTATCCAAAACAAAGCTAATGCCGTCATTTTGGTTTCCTCTGAAATCCCTCCTCAATGAGGTACTGACGTATTCGTCCCTTGGTCCTAGATTGAGCATTTCGGCGGCGATATATAAAAATTTCTCATTATACACGATTTTTACCCTAGTTTGTACGATGGCCAGGGAAGTATCTGAGGGAAATGTCTGGATAAAATCAGATACCCAACCTCCTTCCTGCCAAACCTGCTCATCTAATATCCCGTCCATTTTGATAACCCCATCGATCTTATTGGCGAAAATCCCGGGATGTTCCTCTTCCTGGGCCAAAGCTGACGAGAACCCCGCAAATATAAGGATAGAAAAAAAAACAATGCTTTTCATAGGTTTTGGCATTCTAGTATAAACCTACCTATTCTAATGCAAAAAGCTATTCTGATTTTATATAAATGGTACTATTTTCACTTAGAGTAAATTTCAACCAAATAGTTTAAAATTTCTCCGGAAGCTCGACCGCTTTATCTACCAACCTGAGATCAATTATCCGTCAAACCAGCAAGAGAATTATCTAGTTTAAATTTTTTCAGCATTTTTGCCGGAAAATGCGGCCAAAAAAAGTAATTTGATTCATTTGAAACGGGTTTGCAAATGTGGTTAGTATTGTTACACCCCTCCAAGGCCTGGTTTTATGAAATCCGGTCCAGCCCTGAATGCGACAAATAATATTTCTTAGGCTGCATCCATAGCTTTGGTCTTTTGCCCTTTCAGGATTCAGTCGGAATCAAATTTTTTTTTGGCTGCGGAGCTGTTTATTGAAGTCTTAATTTTTCACCAAAATCCAAACATGGCTAATTAAGCCATTGTTTCCGATATTGATCCTGGCTTCAAATTCAAGATGTCAGATCAACCGTTTTGGGGTTTTGGCGGGAATGGGTTGGCCGTAATTAGGAGGCATGCGGCCAAAACGGGGAGTTTTGGGCTATTTTTACATTGGGTTGAAAACGAGGGTTATCAAATCGGCCACTCCGCTGGAGTTTTTGGGGAAGGTTGATCAGCGAAATATAGGTTCTTGACTGAAATTTAAACAACCTGTTGGAAGGGTGTTGTGGTCGCAAATTAAGGTGTAAAAAATAACCAAACTCAGGTTTTCAACTATTTTAACCTATGGGATAGCTTAGAATGCTTCCGATCATTCATTTTGTAGTATTCGTTGAATTTTAGTGTATTCGGCCAAATCAGCACAATTACCCCCAGGTTTACCGGTAGCAAACCTGGAGTTTTTTTTTAATTGTCAGAAATTTTTTGATCCATCAGGCTGAAGGATATACCTAAAGGTATAAAAAGCACCCGGTGTGGTACCGGAGCTTACTTCTGCCAAGGGGGGATTGTTCTGGTAATAGGACAATATTTCCACCTTGGCATAGTTGCCTCCATTGGTTTTGAACAGTAATATGCGTCCTGGAATGGGGCTAATCACCCGGGTAGACGAATTATAATTGTACCAGCCGTTTCCAGATCCAGTTGGAATAGCCATTCCTCCAGATCCATCCGAGACAAAGCTTGCAGATGCGGGAACTTCATCCAGTTCATCAAAAATTCCCGAGACAACTGCTGCCCGTGCACTTCCTGAGCCGCTCGTACCACTGTTGACGATGATCGTGGTTCCTTTAAACCCGACATCCCAATTTCCTCCCTGACTTTCTACCAACTCATTCTTTTCCAAACTGAAATAGCGAAACGGCCGCACCTCAGTAACCTCACCTGTGGCTCGGTCGATCACATCATTGGGAGCGTGAATATTCTCAACGGTAACCGCGTCAAGGATAATTTCAGGTTGATCATCGTCATTTGTCTCACAATTGGTGAAAATTGTTAGGCCAAGCAGGCCTGTAAGCAATCCATTCATTTTGTTCATGATAGTAATTAATTTGAGTGTAATACTTGATGTAAAGGCAATTTTGCTCCCAAGAACAGCATCGTGCCGGGGTTTGTGGGATCGTAAATATTGGTCTGGTTTGTCAGGTTGAATCCACCCACCTCTACCAATATGCCGTTTTGGAGTGATTTATTCAGGGTGAGATTCCAACTGGTCAGGCCCTTGGCATACTCGGCAGGATCATCCAGAATAAGGTTGCCATTAATATCCCCAAAACCGAATCTACCCCTATATATGCCGCGAAGGGCTACATTTATACCTGAATAGGGTTCCTTATAGGATATTTTAATATTTCCACTATGGCGGCTTCTATTGAACAATCCACCGTAATCACTTCTATTCACCCGTTGGGTACGGTTTTGGGAATCCCGTCTGAAGATTTCGCCATTGGAGATTCTGTCCATGACATCCAAATCTCTGGCATCCAAAAGCATATAGCCAAACGAAAGTTGCAGGTCATCCGTAATTCGGTATGTCCAGTCCAATTCGGCACCGCGGGTAATGACATTGGCAATGTTGAAATAGGAGAAGGCATTTTGCCCTGATGCGAGTCTTGCCACAGGTGCGGTTTCGATAAGGTTGGATATGTTGTTTTGGAAGAAATTGCCTTGGAAAAGCAAGTCCTTGGATATCTTCCATCGGAATCCGGTATTGATTGCTTGTGAACTTTCGGCTTGTAATTGGCCAAATTGAGTTGGATCCAGGAGAAGTTGTTGTACCAAACCCTGGGCCTGAAGTCTTTCTATCCCCGCCTGCACCATGTTCGCCCCAAAGACGTAATAGCCGGCTGCGGCATTGTTGAAATTCAGCAGCAACTGCCTGAAATCAGGTGCTTTGAATCCGGCTCCCAAAGACATTTGCCAGCTGAACGAGTCGCTGAAAGCATACATTCCTGATATTTTCGGACTGAGTCTTTCACCATATTGGCTGTGAAGATCACCCCTGACGCCGGTGACAATATTCCATTTCCCGGTCGGATCCCACTGGTGCTGCAGGAAAATATATCCTGCATCGAACCGGTTATCATCGTCATACCTTGTTGCGGAAACTGTCTCTGCCAAATGTCCCATCCCGATTGTTAGCAGCTGTTTACTGTCCAGTTGATGGTCTACTTGCAGTTCGGTCCGGTGATAGTTCTGCCTGAAATCCTGTTCATCCAATACTTTGCGGTCCTCCTGAAATTCCATAAGGGTATTTGTCTCAAATACAGAGCTCATGCTTCTCATTGTCAACAGCCAGTTTTCATTGGGTCGGAAACTGACGGTGGGGTTCAGGTTAAGTTCTAACCGGTCTCCAGTCATGTCAACCAATTGTCGGGTAGTACCATCGACGACTTGCATGATGTTGTCAGAATTTTCTGAGTAGAACCTGCCATATACCTTCAAATCCCATTTGTTCATTTTTCTCCCCAGTTTGATCTGAGCGGTATTGGCTTGGTAGGGGCTTTGCGTCTTCCCTGGCTCCCCCGGAGTAAGGTCAAATCCATCAGTCGAAAACCGGTTGAAAAAGGCATATAGGTTCCAATCCTCCTTGTTAAGTCCCACTTCTCCACTGACATCCAAGGTGTTAAAAGACCGGTATCGGGATTCAAGGGTTGCCGTTACCTTTTTTTGACTGTTTTTGGTGATGATATTGATCACACCGGCCATGGCCTCGCTGCCATAAATAGCACTCGATGGGCCCCGAAGGACCTCAATTCGTTCTATATTGGAAACAGAAATCCTATCCAGATCAAATGTCCCTGCCGTCCGGCCTATAAGTGGTTCGCCATCCAATAGAATAAGGATGTAATCCGAGGAAAGTCCCTGCATTTGCAGTCCCGAACCGTGATTTCCAACCACCTGCAAACCAGTCTGTTCTCTCAATACCTCCGAAAGACGCATGCCGCCAGTCTCCTGGATCTGCTTCCTTCCGATGATGGTCACCGGCATCGGTAAATTTTCCACACTTCTATCTGTCCGGGTTGCCGACACCACTACTTCTCCCAGTTGACCGATCTTTTCTTGTAGATTCAGCGTTGTCACCAAGTGGAGTTCTTTTACCTGAATCAACCGGGAATCATAGCCAAGTGCGGTTATTTCTACCCACTGGTTCGGACCCAACTGGGGAGGAATTTCGAAAGCACCTTCCCTCGAGACGGCAAATACACTATCCTTACCAATGTGGACTACGGCGTGGGGTATCGGATTACCGCTTCTGTCTTTTATGGAGATCAGATCTCCCGGGAAAGCCGCAGCCTCAGCGGCTATAAGAAAAGTCAGCAAAAGAACCTTCTTATATTTATTAAGATTAAATCTATTCATGTTTCAAATTTTTTTCCCGGTAGGATCAACCACCGGGGAATTGTTATAAACTGTCAACAAGTTCTTTCCACCGGTCATTTTGGGGAAGTCCCGGTTTGCGAAGGCCGAAAAATTGGGCGATCATTTCTCCGTGTTTGTCAAATAATTCAACGGCAGATACCAGGCCATCCTCCGTGTTCTTGTGAACCACCCAAGCCGAATCGATTTGCTCCTCATCCAAATGCATGTTAAACTCCGGGTCCATGACATTCAGCCAATTGCCCATTTGTCTTATCGTTCTTACTTTCCCCTGATGGATTTGGATATTCCCTTTGTTACCCACAAAAATCATAATCGGCATTTTTTCCGCTGACGCCACATCCAGAATCGTGCGTACGGCGAGCCTGTCCACCTGGTAGGCCCATTTCTCACCGATCCATTTGATGGCATCGAGTCTGTGGATAGCGTACTTGCGAAGCATACCAAAAAAATCATGGGTATCTTTCATGTTTTCCCATTCTTGGGTAAAGGCATCTAGATCTATGGCAGTGGCATAGCGTACCTTTTCAAAAGCTTCCACCCGGACAGGATTTGTTTGATCTTCCAGTTGAAAGGAATGGACTAATTTATCATAAGCGTCTAAATTACTTTTTTCTTGGAGGTAAATTTTCAATACCGCCTCTCCGGCTTGGTCAAAAAACTGCAAGCTTCTCATGGGACCTCTTGGGGTTTCGGTGATCATAGAAAATCCGTATTTCCACTTCCCAAAAAACACCCGTTGTTCGATGGGTCCGATCACGGTGGCGATTTGATTGGAAACGGTTCCATGAATCGATATTTTCTGGAAGGTACCTTTATGTTCCAGGACACAGCCGTCATTTCTTGTCAAGGCCATTACCTTTCCCAATTCCCTGCACGAGAGTAGGATACTTGCCCAATCTTCTTTTAGCCGGATCGTACCTGGGCCTAGGGTGGTGACAAGAAGTTCCAATTCGGATACGCCGAGCCTGCTTGCGGCATCCCTTATTCTGGTGGTAGGTTGGCTGCTTTTAAGCTCTTCCCAGGCATCTTTTAAAGCTGCTGTTGAGGAATATTTCAGAGTTGTTTCCATATTATGCAAGTTTGAACGTATATGTGATTAATGGACTTTCAGCCGGTAGGCTGCTGATATAAATTGGTGCTTTTGGTCCTTCAGAGGTGACTTGTATGGGATAGTCAAATACCTGATTGAGGTTTTTGGGAGTCATTATTTCTCTGGTTGGCCCTTGGTTAAGAATAGCTCCCTCTTTTAAAAGGACTACATTATCCGCGTAATTTGCCGCCAGGTTGAGGTCATGGAGGATAGCCAGTATGCCTATATTTCTTTTTTTGAGTTGGGCAATGACCTGCAGGATGTGGTGCTGCTGGGCAATGTCCATGCTGGAGGTCGGTTCATCTAATAGCAGGTACCTTGGATAGGGTTTGATTTCCCATATTTGTGCCAATACCCTGGCCAGTTGAACCCGCTGCTTTTCTCCTCCGGATAAGTTTCCAAGCAATTGGTCTCTAAGGTGATAGGTATGGGTTGCGGTCATGACTTCCCGGATGGTAGAAGGAGGGTGATTTTGATTGGAAAGCAACAGCCCAAGCTCCACGATTTCCATTGCGCGAAACGGGAAGCTTACGGTACTGTGCTGGGGCATTACCGCACGCAAGGTAGCCAACTGCTTTGGCTTTATTTGGGGCAGCGAGAGGCCGTTGTAGGTGACAGATCCATGTTTGCAGGTGAGTTCTCCGGATAAAAGCCTGAAAAGTGTGGATTTTCCGGCTCCGTTGGGTCCAATTAGGGCTGTCAATTGACCTGCACGAAGACAAATGTTGGCCTGGTTTACAATCGGCCTGTTCTGAATACAGAAGTGAATACGTTTGGCTTCCAGCATATTATGTTCGTATTTTTTTGACGTTGAGTATCAACCAGATAAAGAATGGTGAGCCAATGATCGCGGTAATGATCCCTATGGGCAGTTCGGCCGGCATGACAATCGTCCGGGCAATTAGATCCGCACTGGTGAGGAGGCAGGCACCTAGCAGAAATGAACCGGGCAAAACCAAGCGGTGGTCTGCTCCGAATTGGAGACGGATGAGGTGGGGAACAATCAGTCCCACAAATCCGATCGTTCCTGTCATAGATACGCCAACACCAACCACCAGGGCACTGGTTACCAGCACGAGGTATTTTACCTGTTGCACATTTACGCCCATATGGAAAGCTTCATTTTCTCCGATGGCAAAGGCATTGAGATTTCTATATTGAAGAATTATCAAGCTCGATGGAACAAGGATGAGAAAGATACCGATCTTGACTTTATCCCAGTTGGCACCACCCACATCTCCCAAGCTCCAGAATGTAAAGTTGCGCAGGGCCGCTTCATCGGCATAGAAGAGGGAAAGCCCAATCAGTGCCCCAGAAAGAGCTGTAAGGGCAACACCTGCCAGAATCAGCAACGAGATATCGGTCTTGCCGCCACTATTGGCCATGTTGTAGACCAATGACACGTTGACCAAACCGCCAACAAAGGCAAACAGGGGCAATCCCAAACTGCCAAATAAACCAGTTACCCATGGAAAGTAGGCTCCGAATACAATAAATATTACGGCAAACAAAGCCCCGCCGCTGCTTACACCGATTAGCCCAGGTTCTACCAGCGGGTTTCTGAATAATCCCTGCAATGCCGCCCCGGATACTCCCAATCCCCCGCCGACAAGCATGGCCAAAGCAACTCTCGGCAGCCGGATTTGTAGAAGTACGTTGGATTCCTGTAGGGTATGGATTCCAGAAAACAAGCCCAACTGACTTAAAAAGATTGAGAGGGTGCTTTCCAGTGAAACAGCAAATGCCCCGATGGTTACCGAAAATACCGCAAGGATAACCAAACCCATACCCATAGCTGATAGCACCAGGTTTTGGATAGCTTTCTTCGGAAGGCGCCGGGTCTGAATCATGGAAATTAGTTGTTTACACTTTTGGCCAGTTCCAACGCAGCTTTACCCACCCTGGGGCCAAACCCCGATAAATACAGTCCATCAAATGCCAGGATGCCCCCGTTCTTGAAAGCCGTTGTTTGCTCAATGCCGCGGATATGCTTTACACCCGCTTTACCTCCAAGCGATTGCAGACCGGATTCAAAAAACAGGAGGTAATCCGGGTTCATGGCTACCAATGCCTCAGGAGTCAAGGGAATAAAATCTTTGAAGCCCTTTCCAACCGATTCTACAGCCGAAATGGAGAATAGAGATGCCGCGAATGTTTCCTCACCGGCTACAAAAACTGTTTCTTGACCTCTAGCCATCACAAAGGCTATTTTGGGTCGCTCCGAAAGATCAGCTGTATATTCTTCCAAAACCCGGATGTCCTGACTAACCTGTTCGCTTAGTGCTTTGCCTTTTTCGGGCACTTCGAGATAATCAGCCAATTCCTGAATTATCTTATAGGTACCCGAAACGTCTGTTGGTTTATCAAATTGATGGATTTCCAAACC
>JBBQXZ010000150.1:0-11535 GCA_038209145.1 Cytophagales bacterium
CCTTCAAAAACAAGATGTTGCCTTATCCCAACCCCACTGTTGACCGGGTACGTTTTTACTCCGCCGATGAGGTATTGATGATCCAGGTGACAAGTCACGATGCCCGGATAAACATGAAGGCAAACTTCCAGGAGGTTGACCAGAATGTGTACGAATTAGACTTTTCCCAGCTGCAAAACAGTCAGTATGTTATTACGGTAGTGACGAAGGATTCCAAAGAATCGCATAAAATCATCAAACGCTAAAATTTTTAAGCAGAAGTTGTTTGAACAGCCCACTCTCCCATTTATCGGGAGAGTGTTTGTTTTTTGAGCGTATACCCAACTGAGCTAGCAGGTTTTTTTTGCAACAAATTCTCATTTCACAGGTTGAGTTGGTATCTTTGCGAATTATGGCAGAAACGGCAACAATAGATACTTCCGCACTGGAAAATCTGGATACCAAGAAATTTATCATCATCAAAAATGCACGGGTAAACAACCTCAAAAGTCTAAGCATTGCGATTCCTAGGAATAAATTGGTAGTTATTACGGGACTTTCGGGTTCCGGAAAATCCTCCCTGGCCTTTGATACCCTTTTTGCCGAAGGCCAGCGCATGTACGTGGAAAGCCTCAGTTCGTATGCCAGGCAGTTTTTGGGTAGGATGGAAAAGCCGGATGTGGAATACATCAAGGGCATTTCCCCGGCCATCGCCATACAGCAAAAGGTGACCACCAAAAATCCCCGCTCCACCGTCGGGACGACTACCGAAATATACGACTACCTCAAATTGCTTTACAGCCGGATAGGACGCACCATCTCTCCGGTCAGCGGTGATGAGGTCAGGCACCATACGGTGACGGATGTGGTGGATTTTATCCATGCTTTTGACGAAGGCGAGAAAGTAATGATCAGTTGTCCGCTCCAAGTCGCCCCAGATAGGACCGTGGAGAAGGAACTGGAAATTTTACTTCAGAAAGGATACACCCGAATCCTGATTGACGGGGAGGCACATTATGTGGAAGACTTGGTGGGACCCAAGGCCATTCCTGCGGGGGCCTATGAAATATTGATAGACCGGGTTGCGGTCAAAAAAGAAGACGAAGACAATCAATACCGTGTTGCTGATAGTGTGCAAACGGCTTTTTTTGAAGGGCATGGCGAATGTATCGTGTTGGTTCCTGGACGGGAGCGGAGAGTTTTCAGTGACCGTTTTGAATTGGATGGGATCAGTTTTGAACTTCCATCTGTCAATCTCTTCAGTTTCAACAATCCTTACGGGGCCTGCCGTACATGTGAGGGATTCGGTTCCGTTCTGGGCATTGACCCGGACTTGGTGATACCGGATAAGAGCCTTTCGGTCTTTGGGGGAGCCATTACGCCTTGGCGGGGCGAAACGACAAGAAAATGGTTGGAGCCCTTGTTAAAAAGCGGAATTCAATTTGATTTTCCTATACACCGGTCTTATGAAGACCTTTCAGAAACTGAAAAGGAGTTGTTGTGGAAAGGAAACAGTTACTTTAAAGGAATCGATGCTTTCTTTGCCTATTTGGAGAGCAAACTCCATAAAATCCAGTATCGGGTGATGTTGTCCCGGTTTCGGGGACGGACTACCTGCCCGGACTGCAAAGGTACCCGCATCCGAAAAGATGCGTCCTATGTAAAACTGGCCAACACCTCGATCACGGAGGTTGTTCTGATGCCCATAGAGAAATCCCTTCAATTTTTCGAAACCCTCAGCTTATCCCCTTCTGAGGCGAAAGTGGCCAAGCGGCTTTTGGTGGAAATCACCAACCGCCTGGAATACATGGACAGGGTTGGGTTGGGATACCTGAATCTGAACAGACTTACCTCCTCCCTTTCGGGTGGGGAATACCAACGAATCCGACTGGCAACCTCACTCGGAAGTGCCTTGGTGGGCTCGATGTATATTTTGGACGAACCAAGTATAGGGCTTCATCCCCGGGATACCGATCGGCTAATACAGGTACTGAATTCACTCAGGGACTTGGGCAATACGGTCATCGTGGTGGAGCACGAGGAAAAGATCATCCGCGCGGCGGACCAAGTCATAGATATCGGACCGGATGCCGGGGTAAATGGAGGCAACTTGATGTTTCAGGGTAATCTGACCGAGCTGCTTGCTGACGGGACTACCTACACGGCCAAGTACCTGAACGGAGAAGAGACAATCAGCGAAAAAACCAGCAACCGCAAATGGAGAAATAGCTTATGGATAAAAGGTGCAAGGGAAAATAACCTGAAAAATCTAAGTGTAAAAATTCCCCTGGGTGTTTTGACTGTCGTCACCGGTGTCAGCGGATCGGGAAAATCCACGCTGATCAAAAAGGTGTTGTATCCGGGTATCGGTAAAATGTTGGGTACTGTGCTGGATGAGAGCGGTAAATTTGACAAACTGGAAGGTGACGTCAAGCAGGTGAACCGGGTAGAATTTGTGGACCAAAACCCCATCGGTAAATCCTCCCGCTCCAACCCGGTGACCTACGTGAAGGCATACGATGCCATCCGAACGCTGTACTCAGATCAGCCCATTTCCAGGCAGCGGAGTTACAAGCCTGCATTTTTCAGCTTCAACGTAGACGGAGGCCGCTGCGAAGCCTGTCAGGGCGAGGGAACGCAGAAGATTGAGATGCAGTTTATGGCGGACATCTACCTGACCTGTGAATCGTGTAAAGGGAAGCGGTTTAAGCATGAAATATTGGAAGTTAAATACAAGGACAAGGACATTTCGGATATCTTGGACATGACCATTGATGAAGCGATGGATTTTTTTGCGGACAAATCTCCCATCATCAACAAGTTACAGCCCCTGCAGGAAGTGGGTCTGGGCTACATCGGAATGGGACAATCCTCCAACACCCTAAGCGGTGGCGAGGCGCAGCGCGTCAAACTGGCTTCTTTTTTGGGAAAAAGTGACTCTAAAAGCAAGGAACACATCCTCTTTATTTTTGATGAACCGACAACGGGATTGCATTTCCACGACATCCGTAAATTGCTACATTCCATCAATGCCCTGATTGATCAGGGACATTCGGTGTTGATCATCGAACACAATACCGAGGTCATCAAATCCGCCGATTGGGTAATTGACTTAGGGCCAGAAGGGGGTGAAAAAGGAGGATACATTACCTACGAAGGTACACCGGAAGGCCTGATGGAGGTACCGGATAATTACACAGGCAGGTATCTGAAGGAAATGAATAAAGAATAACTAATTTCATAAAAGAAGGTATGGAAAGTTTAAATGAAAATTATCACCTAAATTCCCGGTCCCAACGAAGGCTGACTATTAGCTCCTTTCGCTTTCTTGAATCCTGAGCTCACTCCTAACGTTTTCTTGAATCCTGAGATCACTCCGACCCTTCCTAGAATTAAGTCGAGGAGTGCCATTTGAGTAATTAATTTGTTGAATAATTGTCAATTTTTGTTAATTTTTTGTTCTCTGCCCGTTACCGCTGGAAAAGGATTTTCAATTGTTAAAAAATAACAGTAATTTACGGATGTGGAAATTCATTGGAATCTCCATTTCTCCATTGAGAAAGAATGATTGCGAAAATATACTTAGAAATTACCTTTTCTCCATGTTAAAGTTCAGTGCAAAGTTTGGCTTTGTTGTTCTCTTGGTGTCAGCGATCGGTTGGGTCACCTCTTTTCAGACTAAAAACGATTTTGTTTCCTATACCCAGTCTATCCCTAGTACTACCTTAGCCTTCGATATGGCCCCCATACCGGGAGGAACTTTTGTGATGGGTTCGCCAAAAGGAGATGCGGCAGCTGCCGCCGATGAATTTCCCCGGCATGAAGTCACGGTAGATCCTTTTTGGATGGGTACGCATGAGGTTACCTGGGATTTATACGAAATTTTTTTAGACAAGAATTTTGAGACCTCTATTAGCGAGGGCCCCCTTTCACCGGAAGTAGACGGCCTTAGTAGGCCGTCCATTCCTTATTTGGATATGACCTTTGGCATGGGAAAAGAAAATAAGCCGGCCATTGGCATGACGCAATACGGTGCCATTCAATATTGCCGCTGGCTATACCTCAAAACAGGTATTTTCTACCGGCTACCCACAGAGGCCGAGTGGGAATATGCCAGTCGAACGGGTTCTGGCACGGCATATTTTTTTGGAGACAATCCCGCTGACTTGGACAAATATGCCTGGTATTCGGCCAACAGTCAGGGGTCAACGCAGGAAGTAGGTAAGAAAGAGCCAAACCCTTGGGGACTCTATGACATATTGGGTAATGTACAGGAATGGACGATCGATCACTATTTGCCGGATACTTATCAACAACGCCAATCCAAGGGTACGAAAAACCCGATACATACAGATGAGGAACTCTACCCGAAAGTAATTCGGGGAGGCAGTTATGCCAGCCCCGTGGAAGACCTTAGGTCATCCAACCGCATTGTAAGCACGGCCAGTTGGAAGCGTATCGATCCACAAATTCCAAAAAGCCAATGGTGGTTTCCAGAAGCTCCCTTTTTGGGAATGCGCGTTTTGCGTCCCCTAGCGCCCCCCAGTGCAGAAGAAATAGCTGCCTATTTTGGCACTTCCCCTTTAGAAGATTATTAAAATAATAAACAAATAGACCAATGGAAATGAATAAAAATAACCAAAGGAGGGACTTTATAAAGACCTCCGCCATCCTTACCGGAGGGGCATTGCTCAGCCCATTTTCCCTTTCAGGTGCCTATGCAGCAGGCAATGATGTCATTAAGATAGCCGTTGTAGGTTGTGGTGGACGTGGTACGGGGGCTGTTTTCCAAGCTTTTGAAACAGGTCACAACATACAGCTGGTGGGCATGGCCGATGCCTTTCAGGATAGACTGGATCAAGCTTATGACCGGATTTTAAATAAATTCGGGGCCGATAAAGTGGTTGTGCCTGACGGCAAAAAACTGGCGGGATTTGAAGGATACAAGGAGGTAATGAAGGAAGCGGATGTTGTCATTTTGGCAGCGCCTCCGGGTTTCCGTCCAGACCACTTCGAGGAGGCTGTTCGGCAAAACAAGCAGATTTTCATGGAAAAACCCGTGGCTACCGACGCGGTAGGCATACGCAGGGTATTGGCTGCCGCTGAAGTGGCAAAAGCTAAGAAACTAAATGTGGTAGTGGGATTACAAAGGCACTATCAGGACAATTATGTAGAAACCATCAAGCGTGTCCATGACGGTCAGATCGGAGATGTAATCGGCGGCCAGGTATTCTGGAACGACGGTGGCGTTTGGGTGCGGGAGCGCCAACCCGGTCAGACTGAAATGGAATATCAGATGCGAAACTGGTATTACTTCAACTGGCTTTGCGGTGACCACATTGTAGAGCAGCATGTGCATAACCTCGACGTGGCCAACTGGGTGAAAAACGGATATCCGGTAAAGGCCGAAGGTACCGGAGGTAGAACGGTAAGAAGAGGTAAAGATCATGGGGAAATTTTTGACCACCACGTGGTGTTGTTCACCTATGAAGACGGGACGGTCATTCACAGTGAATGCAGGCATTTCCCCGGGGCATCCAACCGGGTAGACGAAAGCTTCCAGGGCACGAACGGAAAAGTGTATATGAATGCCGGAAATGTGGGCAAGATTTCAAGTTATAGAGGGTCTGTCATGTATGACCACAATGGGGAAAATAATATCAATCCCTATCAGAAGGAACACAACGAATTATTTGCGGCAGTCTCCAAAGGGGAATATAAATTTGCGGATGCAGAAAACGGCGCAAAGAGTACCATGACATCCATTTTGGGAAGGTATGCAACCTACTCCGGCAAAGTGGTGACGTGGGATGATGCCATCAACTCCGATATCAACTTGAAGCCAGATAAGCTTGCTTGGGACGCAATGCCTAAAAACGTCCCAAACAATGACGGATTCTATGCCTTTGCGGTCCCCGGTCAGAGCAAGGTAGTTTAATTATATCCCCTAAATAACCTTTCATGGAAAGAAGAAAATTTATAAGAAATGTGTCTCTTGGAACGGCTGTAGGGCTATCAGGAGCTACTATAGCCCATACAGCTTCGGCGGCAAACGAGCCGGTTGCGGATACAACCTTCAACTTAAACTATGCCCCTCATTTTGGCATGTTCAAAAATTCAGCGGGTGAAGATCTGATAGATCAGCTGGATTTCATGTACGAAAGGGGTTTTCGTAGCCTGGAAGACAACGGAATGATGGGCCGGCCTGTGGAGATGCAGGAAAAAATCGCCAGCCAGATGGCGAAACTTGGCATGGATATGGGTGTTTTTGTTCTTGACAAAGGAGGCAACGGCGCCAATACACTTGCTTCTGATTCAAAGGAGCATAGGGATATTTTCTTGGACGGTTGCCGAAGGGCAGTGGACGTTGCCAAGCGGGTGAACGCCAAATGGATTACCGTGGTTCCCGGTGATTTTGAAAGGCGATTACCGATTGACTTGCAAACGGCAAACGTAATTGAAACCCTTCGCAAAGGAGCCGAGATTCTTGAGCCACACGGATTGATTATGGTTTTGGAACCCTTGAGTGATACGCCAAATTTATTTTTGCGTACATCTGCACAGACGTATATGATTTGCAAAGGGGTGAACAGCCCGTCTTGTAAAATCTTGTACGATGTGTACCACATGCAAAAGAATGAAGGCAACCTGATTACCATGATGAATCATTGCTGGGATGAAATTGCCTACATTCAAATCGGGGATAATCCCGGAAGGAAAGAGCCAGGTACAGGAGAAATCAATTATCTTAATGTATTCAAGTACCTGCATGAAAAAGGATTTCGCGGCATTTCCGGTATGGAACATGGCAATGCGCTTCCCGGAAAGGAAGGCGAAGAATCCCTGATCGCCGCTTATAGAAAAGCAGACAGTTTTATGTGAATCCCCAACAGGGTAATTGACTAAAAAGATGCCTTCCGGAATTTTCCGGCTTTTGAAAAGAGCCTGGAATTCCGGAAGTTTTTTTATTTCTGACCAGCATCCAGTTGTGCCGGCTTTTTCTCCAACAAACCCTTACGTTTCAAAATGGTCTCCACGAACCGAATTTCGTTTTCAGAATTGAAGGATTTGAAGGGGAGATAAATAAATTGGGCCTTGGACATGATAAATAGGAAGGCCTCCTTTTTGATGGCGGCTTTTTTGATCATGTCCCATTTGATGGGCATGCCTTCCCGGGCATTGACTTTCATGAGGATTTGCCTTGAGTCTATTTCATAAGCCAGTTTATTGAACATGATCTTATTCTGTTCCATTTGTGTGACACCTGCAAATTGGATCACCCAAAATAACCAGTACAGGGCATAAGCCAATAATCCCATGCTAATCCACCACCAGGAAGGAATCCAGATATAACCCAGGCAAATGGCAACGGCGATAAGTGCCACCCACCATTGTTCTTTTAGAATGTTTTTTAATCCAAGTTTGATATAAGTTCCAGTAGGCAACTGGTATTTTTTTGTTTTTACGATCATCAGTAAGAAATTTTGATTCGCAAATATCCCACCATATCCCTTACATAGCAAGTTAAATGAAATATTGACAAGTAATTTTAAACTTTTTTTAACAATGGCACAATGTATGGTGTTAACAATATTGACTTGTCGATTATAATAGTGTACATTGATAACCAATTAAAGGATTTTATATGAGTAGTTTAATAATAGATTTGGTTTTATGTGGCGTAGCTTACGTAGTATTGATTTATTTTGTTGCTACACTTACTAAAGCCCGAATTAATAAAAATCGCAATAACAATGATGATGATGGGGACGGGGGAGTTGAAGACTTTACCCCGCCTAAAATTGATCTTCCGCCTGGCATAATCTGGCCTACTGATAACATTGGCAAACCTACCAAAACTTCACCCCTAGAGGTTTAGCTGCAATTTTTACATATTCCCTGCACCAATAGGCTTGTCTCTTTACCAACATATCCCTTAGGTAGGGTTATTTTGGGAAGGTTTACTTCTTGAATGCAGTTGGTGTTTCCACATACTTCACATTTAAAATGAACATGTTCGTGGTCATGATGCGGTTCGGCGTGGTCATGGGCACACAGGGCATATTTTGTCGTTCCGCTGTCATCCAAGACCTTATGGATGAGATCACTTTCCAAAAAGGTTTTTAAGGTTCTGTATATGGTAACCCTGTCATAGTTTTCTTTGAGTGCCTCTTCCAAATCCGCATGTGAGAGTGCTACTTTTTTTCCGATGAAAGTAACTAAAACATCCCTCCTGCAGCTTGTCACCCGAAGTTTGCTATTTTTTAATATTTCCGATATTTTTTCGGTCATGATGTGTTTTTACCTCATTTTATTCCAACTCCTAAATATTAGGATTGCCCCTGCAATAGCCACTAGAGTAGCAATGCTTCCACCAAGCACATTTCCATATATCCAAAACCCCGTAGCGAACAACGCCGCATAGACCATAATTGAGCCTATTAGCATCAGCCCAATTTCCAAGGGCAACTGACCTTGCTCGGCCTTCTGCTCGGGATAACGATCCAGCAATCTTTTCCAACCCCAGGATGCGGGCCTTACTTTCTGGTAGAAGGCAAGCAAAATTTTGTCGTCTTCTGGTTTGGTAAGCAAAGTTACCAAAATCCAGGTAATTGTGGTTATGCTTACCCCAAGAAGGAGTTTGAGATAGCTCATTTCTGGGGGAATGGGCAGAAACCCCAATTTATTATGTATGGATTCAAAATATACGGCAACAATGAAGGAGACTACCATCGCTGAAATTTCTGTATAGGCATTGATCCTCCACCAAAACCACCGGAGAATAAAGATTAATCCTGTACCCGCCCCGATCTGGAGCAAGATATTAAAGGCTTCCAAGGCATTTGAGAGGTAAAGGGCCAAAATGGCTGCCAAAACCATCAATCCAACCGTGGAAAGTCTGCCTACGAGTACCTGATTCTTATCCGTAGACTGTTTATTTAAAAAACGCATATAAAAATCATTCACGACGTAGGAGGATCCCCAGTTCAAGTGCGTGGACAAGGTAGACATCACGGCCGCAATCAAAGATGCCAACACGATTCCTGTCAAACCACTGGGCAAAAAGGTCAACATGGCCGAATAGGCCAAGTCATCTCCTAATTTATCTACGGGGATCTGTGGAAAAGCTTCCTGCAAGTCACTTATTTGAGGGAAAATAATTAGGGATGAAAGTGCGACAATAATCCACGGCCATGGACGTAGTGCATAATGTGCCACATTGAAGAAGAGCGTTGCGCCAATGGCGTTCTTTTCATCTTTTGCAGACAGCATCCGTTGGGCAATATATCCCCCTCCACCAGGCTCAGCACCCGGATACCATGTCGCCCACCACTGAATGGCAATGGGCATGATAAACAATGGAATCAGGAGATTCCAATCGTTAAAGTCCGGAATTAAATTCAACTTACCGGAGACATTTGGATGAGCTAGCAAGTTACTCAATGAACCGATTTCAGGTAAGCCGACGATGTAGTAAGCTGCCCCGAAGGATCCTATAATCGCTATAAAAAACTGAAAGAAGTCTGTCAGAAGTACGCCTTTCAGCCCTCCCAAGGAGCTATAAATCACGGTAACCACCGAAACTAATAACAAGGTAGACAAGGGACTAAGCCCCAACATTATGCCAAATATTTTGATTGCGGCCAGCAGTACGGTAGCCATGATGACTACATTGAAGAAAACTCCCAAATAAATCGCGCGGAATGCCCGAAGAAAGGCGGCAGACTTACCCCCATAGCGAATCTCATAAAACTCTAAATCCGTTGTCACTTCTGACCTCCTCCATAGCTTGGCATAGACAAATACAGTCAACATGCCTGTAAGTAAAAATGCCCACCATACCCAGTTGCCGGAAACCCCGTCTTTTCGGACAATGTCGGTAACCAAGTTTGGTGTATCAGCGGAAAACGTTGTGGCAACCATGGAAACCCCCAATAACCACCAAGGCATGTTCCTCCCGGAAAGAAAAAATTCTTTGGCACTTTTTCCGGCAGTCTTGGAGGCAACCACCCCAATAAGCATGGAAATTACAAAAAATGCAATGATAATGGCCCAATCTAATCCAGATATATTCATGTGTTGATGAAGCTAATGATGATTATGTGGTTTGATAAATGATTTTTTTGATAATGGTGACTTAATTTTTCAAATTAATAGAATTTTTATCAACTCTCCCAGCTTTTAGAATATTATCAACCAATAATCGGCTTGCGGACGAATCAGAAGTAGCTATAATTTCCCCTTCCAAAGCTGGTTGGGGAGTAAATATAAATGGTTTGAAACAGGAATAATCAAAACTGTTGTATTTTTACAGGAGTATTACAGAAAAAAGCATCAAACAGACCAGCAGCCGACAACGTTTATGTGATAAACTTTTCGGTTAAGAATAAATGTATGGAAAATTCAACAGTTGCGGCAGTAATTCAACAGTATCCCCTCGAAATAGAATCCTTTGAATGTTCTCCTTTTGGCTCGGGGCACATCCACAGCACCTACAGGTTGAGGGCAGGCAACAGTTTGTTTATCCTGCAGGAGTTCAACGATCAGGTGTTCAAATACCCAGAACGAATTTCCGGGAATTTGCAGGTCCTGATAAATGAACTTCAACCTGGAGTACTACCTTATGAATTACCACTTCCGGTCAAGAATAAGCTTGGGGAGTTTTTTACGACTTGGAACGACCGCCTGTTCCGTCTGTTTCCGTTTGTCTCCGGTGTGACCAAGGACGGGGTGGACAATCCCCACCAATCCAAGTTGGCCGCTGAAGCATTTGCTAATTTTGTGAAGGCATTTTTACCTGTAGACGCAAGTTTGCTCCGTGACACCATCCCAAAATTTCACGACTTGGATTTGAGGTTTAGACAGTTTGGAGAGAGTGTGCAAACCACCCGGAGAGAAATTGATTCGGAAACATCCCAATTGATTCACTTTTATCAAACACAAGAAGATTTGGTGGAGATTTTCAATGCGTACACAAGGCATCTGCCAAAGCGGGTCACCCACAACGACACCAAGATCAATAACCTAATCTACCACGAGGACCTGACCCGCGTCAATGCAGTCATTGATTTGGATACCATCATGGCCGGATATGTGTTTTATGATTTTGGTGACCTGGTCCGGACGGTGGTCTGTACCGAGGATGAGGCCTCCCACAACTGGGACCATATTTGCGTTGATCTGGACAAATATGAGTCACTTATAGAAGGCTTTTATCTACCGCTTATAGAATCAATAGGATCAGAGGAATTGGCTTCGTTGCCATTTGGCGGTGAGATGATGACCTGTATCATGGGTCTTAGATTTTTGACCGATTACCTGAATGGAAATAAATACTACCACATTACCTATGAAACTCAAAACCTGTACCGGGCCAAGAACCAAAGTAGACTCCTGCAATCCTTGAGGGACAACCGACCCCGGATTCAGGAATTGGTGGACCGGGTAAGGATTCGCAGCTAATTTGCCACCTTTCCAAAATGAGTACGTTCGTTAACCTTTTAAATTTTCACAAACACAGTTGTCCGGTTATTTTGACACAAAGATAGAGTACCT
>JBBQXZ010000151.1:0-11483 GCA_038209145.1 Cytophagales bacterium
ACCCGGATAAAACCCATTTCATCGTCCATGTTCTCAAACACCCACAACATCCCGTCTTTGGCAAAATATTTTGCCGATGAAGCACTTTTGAGCTCAGGTATGGGTATTTCTCCAAGCAAATTAAACTGAACATCAAACACACTGAGAAACACGTCAACGTTGACCGTTTTATGAAGGAGTTTACCCTCCGGTTTTTCTTCACCAAAAGTACTGGAAGAGGAAAGCCTATAATATCTTCTATTTTGCGGATCCCAAACCAAAGGCCCAAAACTTACTTGTTCGAGGTAAGATTGAAGGGCATTGATCCTGTCCTCAATGGAATTAACTAGATCACCCTCGGAGGTGCCTGTCACTTTACTCGGGGTGTGAATGGAAGAATAGGTCACCGATTGAAGTTGATCGCTTTCTGGAGAGAAAGCGTAAAAATCATTCGCAAATTCATGGGACACGATAAGCTTATCGAGTTGACTGCTTAAAAATACCTTAGGAGTCCAGGCATTGAAATCTGTCATTTCTCCGAGGGTGTATGTTTTAAAATTCCCGTTGGGATCAATTTCGTAGGTGGAAATCAGCTTGTCTGTCGGGTTTAGCCTTTTAAGTGATGCCTTATTGACAAAATAGTCGGTGACCAACGCAAAAGCCAAGTGGTCAAATTCTGGGATTGCCATATGTTGGTAAATATATTCCCCTCCAGAAATCCCCCCGTGTGCACTGGATATGTTATTCCACTCAAAATTCTTGACCAACTTGCCTTCTAGGGTAAAAACGCCGGCTAATTGTCCGGCCAGGAATAGCTTACCCATGCCCATACTTTTGACGGTGTAAAGTCCTGAACCGGTACCATCGGGGCCTTCTTGTTGAAGCGGATAATTACCAGCAAATTCCAGCTGATCCAAGTCAACCCTATCCATGCTGTGGTCAAATCCATTGTAGGCATAGAGAAAACCATCGTGCTGGCAGTAATCCGATTGTAGCAATGAATACTTTAGGTAAAAAATATGCCCCTTGGCATCCACGGAAACGGTATCAACACGGTAGTTGAATATTTCAAAAGGTGAATTATTTGAAGACTTTCCACAGGAAACGCAGACAATAAGCAAAAGGCCTGAGAGAATTTTATTGAACATGTGGTGGAAATTAAGTTGATCGTATGGCTTTTGGAATCTTGTGGTTTATCGTATTTACGTTCACGGAAAGTTGCTGACTAAATTTCAAGCTTTGTAAACATATCAAATTTAGATAAGTAAATCACTTTCAATCGGTTATGTTCAACCTTTTTTAACCCTTAACCACAAATAGAGAATAGAAGTTGGAACAGTGTTACAACTGAAATTCCTATTTTTGAATTGAAATATGGAGCTGAAAATAAATCAGACAAAGCCATTAGTGCATTACTTTGAAGTATACCGAAAAAAATGTTCGGATCCTCCTGCCATACCTTTGTCATAAGCCTGTTCTAAATTGCACTAAATCAAAAAAGTTGAATGATGCAAAACCTAAAAATTGAACCGTTTAAACTGATTGGCCTTGCCATCAGAACAACTAACGAAAATAACAAAGCAGCCTGTGATTTGGGAAAACTTTGGGAACAGTTCTATTCTGAAGATATCCCAAGCCAAATCCCAACTAAAGAAAGTCATGAAATTTACGCTATATATACCGATTACCAAACGGATTATACAGGGTATTACACTACGATAATCGGGCTTAAAGTTAGTTCTCTTGACGAAATTCCTGAGGGGCTGATTGGGAGAGAATTCATTGGTGGAGATTATCAAAAGTTTGTCGCAAAAGGAAAAATGCCAAATGCAGTTTTGGACACGTGGAAAGAAATTTGGTCTAAAGACAATGAATTAAACAGAAAATATACGGCCGATTTTGAAATCTACGGTCAAAAGTCTCAGAACGGAGAAAACTCAGAGGTTGAAGTTTTTATCGCAATTGAAGAATAATCTATTGAGAAGACCTTAGCGCTTTGTTGGCCTTTCAGGTTTTAAAAAACCTCGAAGGTCACATTTTGTAGCTCTGGATTGGAATCTAATTGAGCAAGTTGAACTGCTAATCACAATTCCCCAAAAACATCATCCAATTCCAATTCAAAACCCGGCAGCGCCTTGGAAATTATCCTGTCGCCAAGGGTAAACAACCGGGAGGCTTGGTATCGGCCATCTTCCAACGTGTAAATCAGCAAGGTGCGTTCATCCGGATGGATAATCCAGTATTCCTTTACCCCTGATGTTTCATATACGTCATATTTATTTTAAGCTCTTTTTTGTTATTTCCGGGAGTGAGTATCTCCACGATCAAGTCAGGGGCGCCAACGCAGCCCAGTTCATCCAGCTTCTCAGGATCGCAGACTACGCAAAGGTCCGGTTGCACCACGGTGTCAATATCCTCATGCCTTCTAGAGTAAACGGGAAGCCGCACGTCAAAGGGTGCCGGGTAAACTTTACAAGTCTTCCCCTTTAAAAATTCATAAAACCTATTTAAGAGGATTACTGAAAGTTCCTGGTGTATTCTCCTTGGTGCAGCGGCTGCCTGTCGAAATACCTTGCCTCGGATCAACTCGACCATTTCGTCCATTTGCCAGGTAAGGTAATCCGCATAAGTATAGGAACCGTAGCTAAAGTCAGGTTCTTTGACCATGTTTTTATAAGGTTGATTTTCCATGGGTCAACAAAATATATGAAGGACTTATAAAGATAATAAAATAGCTCACTTACAATAAGTTAGATTTTCAGACATCAGGTAAACAACAGGATTTAGATGCGTATAATCTTTTGGGTCACCTGCTCATCCTGTAATGTAGGAAATAATGATCCCCCTATTTAACCAACACTTATTTTCCAATCATCTCTAACCGAATAAACCCAATTTCATCGGCTATATTTTCATAATGATATGTATGATTTTATTCGGCTACCCGCCAGCGAAAAAATGTTCACAGCGACCAAAACCCGAAAGAACTTTTTGAGTAAAAACGAAATTTCAAACACGCCAATTGGATGCTTGGATTTCAATATAAAAATCCAAAGAGACAAGGGTACGTCCAGCTTCCCAGCCATCAACTACCTGCCTAATTTAATTATCATGAAATGTAAACTAAATATCCATATAATTGTCATCACAAAACTACAATTATACCTGTTTTTTGTTGATTTTAACAGACAAATACCTCATGTTTTATTTCGGACTGCGTCCCAACAAACCATCACGACAACATCATATTTAATTTACCCGGATTACTGAAAGGTCCTGGTGAATTCTCCTTGGTGCTGTGGCTGCTTTCCAATTACCTTTCCCCGGATCAGTTCAACCATTTCAACCATTTGCCAAGCAAGATTATCCAATTGGTGTAGGAACCGTAACCATCGATAGGTTCCTTGGCCTTGACTTTTGACTGCTTTTCCACTGGGTGACTTATCAACCATCGACATCCTGTAAACACATTGATAATTGGGCGACTTTAAAAATCAGTTTGAAATATAGCGGTAGGTGGAAGATTGAAGAGTATTCGGAAACTTTGGTGGAATCCAATGCAGGTGAGAAGACGGATTGTTGATAGGTCTGTGGGGAAGAAAACGATGGGTAAGTAAGGTCAAAGACCGTTTGGAAAAAAACTTTGTGTTTATTAATGAGTTACGATATTTAAGTTTTAATTTTGAAATATGCAAGTCACGTAAAACACGTTGATCAGCACAATTGTTAAGGTGTTAGATATTCATGAAGAAGTTTAAAAAATCCGAGATAGTATTGATGTTATTGGTGATAATCCTGATTGGGGTATCAGAATACTACTTTCTTATTGCAAATGAACCACTTAAAGCGATTTTCATAGGTTTATGGTGTCCCACCATATTAGGCTTTTTGATCATATTTAATATGAAGAGATAGTATGGAAAATATAGATGTAATAATTTTAACAATAGCAGTAGTAATAGCATTTGTGGTTTTCATTGTCACTTCTGTTCAGGAATTCCGTAAAATGGAGGAACAACCCTATAAATATGAAAAAGCATCCGGATTTACCAGGGCGGCCTTATTCAACTTATTGAGTTCTTTGTTAGACGACGACGAAATTCCTGAAAAAAATAAGGAAAAATTTAAAAATAGCTTGAAACGAACCATTTCTGACATGGAAACGGATGGAGTATATTTTGAAAAAGAAGCTAAAAAAACACTAAAAGAAAACAGGATAAAAAGAAAATCCGAAAACAGCAATGATAAAACTGATTAATTTCTAGGCATGTCATTTTTTAAATTTTCTTCTTTTTACCCCAGCAGTATTTGGTATTGGATGGCATTAAAGATTCTAATAAATGTGAATTTTGCCGCCACACCAAACCAAGGTCTATCAATTCTGCCTACTCCAACCTCAATTAATCCTAACCAAAACAGCCATAAATAATAGAGCCTTTTCTTTTCGTCATACTTTTCCAGCATACAGTGTTGACCATTTCTAAGCAGCATGCTGTTGGCCTCCGGCAGTTAGGGGACAAAATCATTGACTATGTTAATCAATCAGCACAGAATGCCAATTCGGGGGGATATTGATTTTGTAGCTTCTGTTCAAGTATTTTAACTAGGTACATCAAAAAGGAAGTGGATCACACTGCCAAAGCCGGAAAGATCTTTCTGGTTCAGTTACTTCTAGCCTGGGTTCGATTGTTTTTTACACCTTAATTTGCAACCACAATACCCTATCAACAAGTTGTATAAATCCCAAAAAAGAAACGATCTTTTGTAAAACAACCTTCCTCAAAAACTCCAGCGGAGTGGCCGATTTGAAAGCCCTGGGTTTCAACCCAGGGTAAAAACATCGCAAATCTCCCCGTTTTGGCATGCCCCCAAAAAGGCCAACCCATTCCCGCCAAAACCCAAAAAAGGTTGATCTGAGATCCCAGATTTGGAACCAGAATCGATATCGGAATTAATTTACCTAAATGATCGTATTGCTAGTTTGACGAATAATCGAACTCAGGTTTCTAGGTTTGTCAAAAAGGCTAGATTGTGTTACTTTAGATCTTTAAATCATGAAGTTGCTATATTTGTAGAAGCTGGAATGTGGCATTTTTTTTCGCTAGGTCCCTTCATTTTGAGCCTTATCACCTTACTTTTAATTCAAAGATAGCATACAAATGGAACTCAGGTTCTGTATCCCCCATGTACTTGTCCCGAAGCAAAAGCCGATTGCCTGGCAGTGGCATGATCTCCGATCTTGGATCGCTGAGGGGTGGAAAATCGATTTCCTTCTCCTGCTGCTTTCCATCTTCCAACACGATCAGGAGATAGAGGGTGGTATCCATTATTGGGAAATAGCCTGGATCGTTCTCTTTTCGAGTTGCAGTGGCCGCTTCTGAAAGTCCTTCGAAATAAAGCACCCCAAATATATCTCTCCCAAAATCAAACAACGCTATATTCTTAGCTTTGCTAGACAGGGAAAAACTCCTGTGCGTAAATCCTACCTTCCCGACAAAGTCAAAATGGTTGTTTAAATTGTATATCCCTATCTCCATCGAACGGTCAAAAGTGAGTAACAACCGGCCTTCCTTCCTATCTAAAGCATATACCTGTCCCGGCTTTTTATTCTCATTTTTATCGTCTCTTTCGAATTCCGGAAGAAGTTCCGAATCAAAAGGCAGCACCCACTCCAACTCCTGTTTTTGAGGGTTGTACTGCTCAATAAGGTGTCCTGCTACCTCAGGATCCGCCTCACCACCACCGTTGGTATTAACACCTGAAAAAAAGCTGGTAAAGAAAAAAGGGGTTGAAACGCCAGGTATCCGATAATAGGGCACGCTCATCTTCGGACCGGTATAAAAGAAAATAGAATAATAGGATGCAAACCTGATCCGCTGATCCACATCCCAGGCATCATTGAAACGAATCTGCTCGATTGAACTTTGCGCATAGTATCCCCCCTCCTCTTGATTGAAAGAAAAAGCAAGGAGATTGGTGTTGAATTCATTGGGACCCTCGCCTCTTCTATAAATTTCCTCAAGTACCTGACCCCTGCTGTCCAGGACCAGAAACTCCTCTGTAACCTTATCAACAGCCAAAAATTGCCTTTTACCCGGATGATAGTCCAGTATTCGCACATCCGTTTCCCTATCTATGCGAATGGAGTCTACTTTCTCCAAAAAATATTCATTTTTCCTTGCTTCATCCGATTCATTGCCACGGGTTCCACAAGCCGTAACAAACCCAACCAAGAAAGTGACCGCAGCCCTGATTGCAATAAAATTAATGGCTCGTGGAACATCCATGGATATTGGTTTTGAGTCGGACATGTAGCATCCTTATGAATGCCCTAAACAGGCAAAGTATTTGTTTCTAAAACTACAAGTTTAGAAACAAATACACAAATATTCTGGAAATAACCTGTAATTGACAAAACTGAAGAGGTAATCATAGTATAGTTTGAAGAAAAGTTGGATAGGCAAACTACACCCTCACGAACACATCATCCACTCCAATTCAAAACCCGGCAGCACTTGGGAATTTACCCGGTCGATTAGGGTAAATAGACGGGAAGAACTGTATTTATCCCCTTAGGATTAAAAAAGCAACGTTTATTCATCGGGATGGATAAAGCAGTATTCCTTTACCCCGGACGTTTCATATACTTCAGACTTATTTTTAAGCTCTTTTATGTTATTTCCGGAAGATAGGATCTCTGCAATCAAGACCGGGGCGCCAACGCAGTCCAGTTCGCCCAGCTTATAAGCATTGCAGACCACGCAAAAATCCGGCTGCACAACGATATCGATGTCCTCATTCCTTTTTCAAGCGACTGGAGGTCTTACATCAAGGGGAGCAGCGAATACTTTGCGGGTATTTCTTTCCAGAAAATTGTACAAGGCATTGAAAATTTTCACGAAATACTTTGATGAATCACCCGGGATGCAGCTGCCTTACCAAATACTTTTTCCCGGATCAATTCTGCCAATTCATCCAGCTGCGAAGACAGGTAATCCGCATAGATATAGGTACCATAGTCAGCTGCAGGTTCCTTGACTACATCTTTGTCTGGTTGCTTTTTCATAGGTTTATACGGTAGCTATGGATGTTTGCAGATAACGAAAATGTACCGATTGTCGAAAAATAAAATGCTTGAAGATTCAGGAAGAAGCCAACGGAATAATATCTTCAAAAATGGTAATCACCTGAAATCTAGGTTGCTTTAAGGCAATTTATTTGAAGTTAGGATACTTCTTTCTATGTGTTACCAAGTTTAAATTTGGTAATGGAGGATTAACGGAATGGATTTATTTGGATGGGAAACATAAAGAAGCAATCCCCAGGTTTGCATCCGGGGCTATTATTGTAATCCGCCTGCTGAAAAACTTTTTTCTATGAGCATTTAATATCTTGTCCCCTTAACACAATATTATCCACACACAGCAAGTAATCCATTTGGTTTAGTGACGTTCAATTTTCACTATGAAATTAGGATGGGCGTATTGAACCTTTCCACTTTCATAAATCTGATTGGAGATTTCCAAAGCTTCAAATCCAGTCTTTATTTCTTTAACTTTAAAATGTTGCGTAGAATATTTTGCTTCTATCAATTCCAAATTGATTGTTTTGGCATAATCTATAAAATCAGATTCTGAAATATAGTTCTCATTATTTTTTGCGAGCACTTCACTCAACAATATATAATATGAGTCTGGGTCATTTTCGGAGAAATAAAACACCGGAGTTGCCGAAAAAATCTCATCATCTTCATTTAACACTTTTAAGTAATCATTGACAGCTATACAATTTGTCACATTTTCATTAATCCTAACACTTATTTGGTTATAGTTACTTGCTATAACATTCATATCTATGAATGAATATTTATTCAATATCAACTCTGCCAACTCTTTTGTGACTTCATCTTGTTCAAATACAATCCATATTTCAGATAACGATTGTCTGAGATATATCTTTGAGTCAGGTGCAGCGTAATAGAAATGTTCGATGTCACACAACCTTATATTTGATAACGTTTCCTCTCTTTCACAGGAAAACAGGAGAAACCCAATGACTATCAACAACAGAAATTTAATTAAGCGTTTCATAATTTCATTTTTTAAATAAACACCAGTTTTAGTCAAAAGATACGAAAAATTAGAGCAGTTTTTCTTTTCAAATCCCACAAGGCACTTGGCATCAATAAAGTACTCCATTCAACTTTATTTAATTTCTCCTATCTTACTGCTTTCAATAGCCAATAAGCCGGATAAATCCTCCGGTTCAGGCTGATGATCAAACAACAGGAACGTTTTATCTTCATCGGGAATCAATTTTTTCCCCTTTGTATCAGTAATTACCCTTTATTTTGAGCTATGGCAAATGAGGCTGACAGCACAATAAGCGCAAATAAGAAGCACTTTTCATAATCATTGATCTTTAGTTACTATGAATTCAACAGGAAAGTCCCTGTACGCTATCGGTAGAATGACAAAATAGAAAATATCTGTTGGTGCTTGACATAACATTCTTTAATTTGAATATGATATTCTATTTAGTTACATTTAAGAGCTATATGCTGGTCTTTTTGTTGCCCACAGGCAGTCAGTTCTTTCCTTCCTGCCAAAATAAAGGAATCTTCAAAATTGATATTCGGAATACTTGAATTGCAGCGCATATATTTTTCTAAATTATTTTATTATCGATAATCAGGGAGATTTCTGTCTCCTTTTCGTTTATGTTTTGAAGGCTGCAGAAAACCCCTTCCGATACCGGAGTTCCTAAAGGAAGAAGTTCCTCTTTATCGCAATTATTATAGGATCCTATCAGGCTACGGCCTGAAAATGAAAGTAGGGAAATATAAGCCGGCAATAACAAATGTTTCTTAAAATTCATAAGTTTTCGGCTAAATAAATGTTCGGTTATCAGTGTCAATTACTTACCAGACGACATAATTGTTGAAAACGCTACAAATAAAAGTGTCAATTTTTTATAAAAATCCACAAAAAACTTTTTGTTATCTGATGTTATCAACCGGGGTTCGGCTATTCGTCAAACTATTAAAAGAAGAGAATTAGTTAGTTGGATTTTGTCAGAATTGTTCCTTGGGCAGGCCTGTGAGGTTTTGAAAACCTAACAGGCCTCTTCGAAAAAATCAATACCCGTACTTCTTACCCCACAATTTCTGCAGGTTTTTACGGAGTTCATTTTCCCTGGAATTCAATCCCGGATCATACAATTTGGTATTCCTCAGCTTATCGGGCATGTATTCCTGATTTACAAAGTTGTTTTCAAAATCATGGGAATACTTGTACTCCTTACCGTAATTGAGGTCTTTCATCAGCTTCGTTGGAGCATTTCTCAGGTGTAACGGCACGGGAAGATCTCCTTCCTGCCTTACCAGCGCCTGCGCCTGATTGATGGCCAGGTAGCTGGCGTTGGATTTTGGTGAGGAAGCCAGGTAGGTGACGCATTGCGAAAGGATAATCCGTGCCTCAGGGTATCCGATTACCTTTACAGCTTCAAATGCATTTGTGGCAAGCAACAGGGCGTTGGGATTGGCATTCCCGATATCCTCGGATGCCAGGATAAGCAGTCGACGTGCGATAAACTTCACATCCTCCCCTCCTTCTATCATCCGGGCCAGCCAATAAACCGCCGCATTGGGATCCGAGCCGCGGATGGATTTGATAAAGGCGGAGATGATGTCGTAATGCTGCTCCCCGGACTTGTCATATAATGCCACCTTCTGCTGGGCAATTTCCATCACCTTGTCATTGGTAATCCGAATGGGATCCTCTTTGATCCCATCCACCACAATCTCCAGCAGATTCAATAGTTTTCTGCCGTCTCCTCCCGAGATCCGCAGCAAGGCATCCGTTTCGGCCAGGTCAATGGATTTCCGTTTCAGGTAATCGTCCTTTTCCAAGGCCTGATGGATCATGGCCTCAAGTTCTTGTCTTCCCAGTGCATTGAGTGTAAAGACCTGACAGCGGGAAAGCAAAGCAGCATTGACCTCAAACGAGGGGTTTTCCGTGGTGGCTCCGATAAGCCGGATCGTTCCCTTTTCCACCGCTCCCAAGAGGGCATCCTGCTGGGACTTGTTGAAGCGGTGGATCTCATCGATAAACAATACCACGCCAAGTTGAAACTTGGCTTTTTCGATTACCTCCCGGATATCTTTGACTCCGGAACTGATGGCACTAAGTGTATAAAAAGGGGCTTTTACCTCGTTGGCGATGATGTTGGCGATGGTCGTCTTCCCCACCCCTGGCGGACCCCATAGAATCAGAGATGGTACATTACCCGCACGAATAGCCCGATACAAGAAGGACTTGGGGGATGAAAGGTGTTCCTGCCCGATCAAGTCATCCAGGCGGGATGGCCGCATGCGTTCTGCCAGAGGTATCTGATTCATTATCTGTTTGGTTCCTATTCGCTCAATTAATCCGGTGAATCTGCCGCACAAAGGCATCCAGCATACTATCCGTGAAATCCAAGTGGGTCACCAACCGGATCTGGTCCTTTCCAAATTTGACTGCTTTGATATTTGACTCAGCCATTTTGGAGAGCATCTCTTCCGGCTTAATGCCCTTCAACCGGGCAATGACAATATTTGTCCGCACGGGTAAGACTTCCTCCACCAAGGTATGTTTTCCCAATTCTATACCAATGACTGCAGCCCGAACATGGTCTTCTGCGAGGCGCCGTACATTAAAGTCCAAGGCATAAATCCCCGCGGCGGCAAGTAGGCCTGCTTGCCGCATGCCGCCACCCATTGCCTTTCTCACTTTTCGCGCCCGCTTGATGGCTTCCTTGCTGCCAACCAATACAGAACCCACGGGACAGCCCAAGCCTTTGCTCAGACAGACCGAAAGGGTGTCAAACTGCTCCCCCCAATGTTCAGTCTCCTCGCCACTAGCCACCAAGGCGTTGAAAAGACGCGCCCCGTCGAGATGAAGTTTCAACCCTTTATCCCGGCATAATTTGCGGATGGGGCGTATTTCGTCCAGGGTATAAATGCTGCCACCGCCTTTGTTCATGCTGTTTTCGAGGGAAACCAGTACCGTCTCCGGTGCATGGTCATCATCGGGATTGATGGCATCGGCGATGGATTCAGCGGTTATTTTGCCATACTCGCCGTCCAACAACTTCACCGAAGCCATTGAATTTGACATAATACCTCCCCCTTCATAGAGGTATATATGGGAATTTTTGTGACATATTACCTCCGTTTGTGGACGGGTGTGCAGTCTAATCGCAATTTGATTGGCCATGGTGCCTGATGGACAGAAAAGCCCGGCTTCCTTCCCAAAAATTACCGCCACCTTGTCTTCCAACCTCCTCACCGTCGGGTCTTCCTGGAACACATCATCTCCCAGGGGAGCTTCAAACATCGCCTCCTTCATGGCAGGGCTGGGTTGTGTCAGTGTATCACTGCGTAAATCAATTATCATGTAGCTGCTGGTTTCATTCAAAATTGGTGGTTGTCAGTCGCAAATGGGTATCAAAACCTATTCCCT
>JBBQXZ010000152.1:0-11460 GCA_038209145.1 Cytophagales bacterium
AAATAATCCTGGTATTCTTTTGTCAGAATCATCAACAAAAGCTATCATTCATACATTTAGCGTTGGGCCTAAATTGGGAAAAATGAAAATTGCCCATATAATCACATGGACCGTTTTGACTTTTCAATTCTCTAGTGGACAAATAGCAAGCAGAAAAGACCCAGACGGTTGGATAAACGTTCGTAAGGCACCTTACGGACAGTCAGCCATTATTCATAAAGACTACGTGAACGAATTCTTTTGCCATGACGAGTATAAGTTTACTGAAAAATTTCCATGACTTGAATACGAAACAAATAAAAAACAAGAGGCACGGCAGGTAACAGCCGTTTTGTAAAAAAGCGGGTTCAGTGCTTAAATGAAACTTTGAATACCCGATACAAAAGATTAAGGTGAACCGAGGCTTCAAAATTGACTACTCATTCATAACCAAGACCTTAAGGACAAACTGGTTGCCAAACTGGAACCTGCGGTCTATCAGGTGGAGATGGCCATGCGCTACCAAAAGCCCAGTATAACGGATGGATTAAAAGCCCTGAACAACGTCAATGTCAAAAAAATAATCATGCTTCCTTTGTTTCCACAGTACGCCTCCGCCACCAATGGATCGGTGATCGACAAGGTCATGGAAGAAGCCCGCAAATGGCAGATTATCCCCAACATTACATTTATTACTAATTTCGTTGAGCATCCCGCATTCTTGGAAGGTTGGGCAGAACTCGGCCGTGAAATGCTGGCAAAGGAGGACTATGATGTTTATTTGTTTTCCTATCACGGCCTCCCTGAACGGCACATCCGCAAGGGATCCGTAGATGGACACTGCCAACTAAGCGATAAATACTGCGCCAATTACACCAAGAAAAACTAGCCTAGCTACCGTGCCGAGTGTTTTTTGACTACCCGGCTGATTGCTGAAAAGCTGTGCCTACCTGCTGAAAAAGTACAGACCTGCTTCCAATCCCGTTTGGGAAATGACTGATGGATTAAGCCCTATACCGATGAGGTAATCGAGGAACTGGCTGAAAAAGGAGTTAAAAAAGTACTGGTTTTCTCCCCCGCCTTTGTGGCAGACTGCCTGGAAACTACCGTGGAAGTTGTGGAAGAGTATAAGGAGCGGTTTATCGAAAAGGGCGGAGAGGCCTGGAACCAGGTGCCTAGTCTCAACTTTCGGGATATTTAGTTGATTGTGTGAAGGAGTTGGTGGAAAGTGAAGGTTAATCTCGGACTTGTTGGTTATGTTAGGTCAATAAAAAGATTTTCTCAATGGAATCGATTCTTGTTGATGGGCAAATTCAAAATTTTGCCTATCAACAAAAGTGTTTTAAACTATAATAGCCGGGGGGATTCTTTGCCGGTACACCCTTGGGTTCCATGGATCTTTTATTTTGGGTTTTGACCGCTAAAGCCGGATGTCATGCTTTTTAATTTCCTCCAGATCCCGATGAAGTAAATTCCTACATCACCGCTTTTTTGGCGTGAAAGTTAACCAGCCGAGAAGCCTGAATTTTAGATAAATTACAGAAAGCTTAAAACTACTTTTTAACCTGAGTTCGATTATTACTTAATTAACAGCCCCGAAAGGGGTAACCAATTATGACCACGGATGCAAGCCCGTGGAAGGTGAATCAAAACTGCTTTGTTTGGACATTGTTGCCTTTACCAGCGACAATGATGACAAAATCCAACAAAGTCTCTTTCCTTGATGGTTTGTCGAATCTATTCGAAATCAGGTTCTTACTTAATATAAAATATTTTCAATTCTAACCAGAATGGTGTGTCATAATTGCTTATTGATTATCAATTCAATATATTGGGTTCAAAATATACCCATGAACCGAAGAGCCTTTCATAAAAAAGTCCTCCTGGCTACTGCTGCGGTAGGATTAGCTTCCCTAACTCCACTAAAAGCAAACACCAGTTCCTCCATCCGACTGGGAGGCCCCATTTACCAAAAGTTTAACAATCCCGAAGAGTGGGTGGCTGCCGTAAAGGCAAAAGGTTACCGGGCAGCGTATTGTCCAGTAGGCTTGGGTACTTCCTCGGAACAAATCCGGGCCTATGAACAGGCTGCAAAAAGAGCCGACATCGTCATCGCCGAAGTAGGTGCCTGGAGCAATCCCATCAGCCCCGATGCAAAAATGGCGAAGGAAGCCCTTGACAAATGCATCAACTCCCTGGCACTAGCCGATGAAATTGGTGCCAACTGCTGTGTCAATATCAGCGGATCAAAGAATCCCACCCATTGGGCAGGTCCCCATGCCGACAACCTGACCAAAGACACTTTTGACCAGGTCGTGGAGGTAACCCGCAAGATCATTCAAGCCGTAAAGCCTACACGTACCCACTTTACCATTGAGCAGATGCCCTGGGCGTTTCCGGATAGCGTGGATACTTACCTGGACTTGATCAAGGCCATTGACCATCCGCAGTTTGGCGTTCATATGGATCCGATGAACCTGATTGTTAACCCACGGCTGTTTTACGGAAATGCCGAACTTATCAAAGACTGTTTTAAGAGACTGGGACCGCATATCCGCAGTTGCCATGGCAAGGACATAGTTATCAAAGAGGATTATTACATGCCTCAGTTTACGGAGGTGGCACCCGGAAAAGGCAATATGGATTATACCGTATTTTTAACGGAGTTGAGCAAATTGCCGAACATTCCCCTGATGATGGAGCATCTGGGTTCAGAAGGGGAATACGATGAGGCCGCCGCTCATATCCGTTCGGTAGGAGAAAAACTAAGCATTGACCTTTAGGTAAATCAATGACCTTTTTATCAGGCATTGACCGCAACGATGGCGCAGCGGACGTTACGTTTTGTAAAAATTTCTCCATTTCTATTGACCTGAGTTTGATTGTTTTTTGCATTTCATTTGCAACGACAATATCCTCTCAACAGGTTGTTTAAGTTCCAGTCAAAAACCAATCTTTCGCAAATCAACCTTCCCCAAAACTCCAGCGTAATGGCCGATCTAATGGCCTTGGGTTTCAACCCTCGGACTCAGGTTTTAAAGAAATATGCCATTAAATAATATCCTCCCCAGCATACTACGGCTAAAGAACCATATCCGTAAAGAACAAGTCGCCTGTTGGATTTGGGCAAAAACCACAGTACATAGACCGGTCGCACAAATCCGGCTACCAGCAGACAAAGGGATAATATTCCTCCTAATTTAAAAAGCAACAGCAAAACCATGGCATTTGGTAAGTAAAGTAAACAAAAAAGGACAGCCTCTCAGCTGTCCTTTCTGTATGCCGCAAAGGGCATTTATTTTTTACGCTTAATTTCCTCCATCTTATATCCCTCGAAGGTATCGTCGACTTCAATGTTGTGAAATCCTTTGATGGAAACACCACATTCGTAGCCAGCCTTCACTTCGGAAACGTCATCCTTGAAGCGCTTCAGTTGATCGATATCCCCTTCGTGAATAACGATTCCGTCCCGTATGATGCGGATTTTATTTTTACGGCTGATGTTTCCGTTTGTGACATAACATCCTGCCACGGTTCCGATTTTAGAAATTTTGAACACTTCCCGCACTTCAATATTTCCTGTAATGATTTCTTCAAATGTCGGCTCCAGCATACCCTCGATGGCATCTTTGATCTGGTTGATTGCATCGTAGATCACTGAATAATGTCGGATTTCGATTTCCTCCTGTTCGGCTAACTTCTTCGCATTTGCCGAAGGCCGAACCTGGAATCCTAGGATAATGGCATCTGATGCAGAGGCCAACAGCACATCGGATTCGGATATCTGTCCTACCCCCTGGTGGATAATGTTCACACTAACTTCATCTTTGGAAAGTTTTAATAAGGAATCTGCCAGTGCTTCCACGGATCCATCCACATCACCTTTGATGATGATGTTGAGTTCCTTAAAGCTACCAATGGCCAATCGCCTACCGATCTCATCCAAGGTAATGTGCTTTTTGGTACGGAGACTTTGCTCCCGCTGTATCTGCTCCCTGGAGTTGGCAATTTCACGTGCCTCTCTCTCGGTGTCATATATTTTGAAGATGTCTCCAGCCTGAGGGGCTCCGCTAAGACCTAAAACCTGAACAGGTGTGGAAGGCTCTGCTGCCTCCACCTTTTTGCCCAAGTGGTCAAACATCGCCTTAACACGACCATAATGCTGGCCTGCCAAGATTATATCACCTATTTTAAGGGTTCCTGCCTGTACCATAATGGTGGTCACATATCCCCTTCCTTTGTCCAAGGAAGCTTCTACTACAGTACCCACAGCATTTTTATTCGGGTTTGCTTTCAGCTCCAAAATTTCTGCCTCCAGCAATACCTTTTCCAATAACTCGTCAATACCTTGACCCGTTTTCGCAGAGATCTCTTGGGACTGGTATTTACCACCCCAATCCTCCACCAACAAATTCATGTTGGCCAATTCTTCCTTGATTTTATTCGGATTGGAGTTTGCTTTGTCCACTTTGTTGATGGCAAAGATCATGGGCACACCCGCTACTTGGGCGTGGTTGATGGCTTCCTTCGTCTGGGGCATGACACTGTCGTCGGCAGCAATAACGATGATGGCGACATCTGTGATTTTTGCGCCCCGTGCCCGCATGGCCGTAAAGGCTTCGTGACCGGGCGTATCCAAGAAGGCAATCTTGTTTCCCGTATTGGTCATCACATTATAGGCTCCAATGTGCTGGGTAATTCCTCCTGCCTCTCCATGCGTAACTTTTGCGGTACGAATATAATCCAACAGCGATGTTTTGCCATGATCAACGTGACCCATGATGGTCACGATAGGTGCCCGGTCTTTAAGCTGTTCAGGAGAATCAGCGGTCTGTACCTGTCCTTCTTCTTCATCGGATTTGGTAAACTCTATGTCATAGTTAAATTCGTCGGCAATGATGGTAATGGCCTCGGCATCCAAACGTTGGTTGATTGAGACAAACATTCCCAGAGACATACATACTGAAATAACCTCATTGACAGAAACATCCATTAAAGATGCCAAATCATTGGCGGATATAAATTCTGTTACTTTCAGGATTCTTCCATCCTCAATATGATCTTCAACTTCTTTGTTTCGATCCTGTCGCTTGTCTCTGCGGTTTTTACCTTTGCCTCCTCCCTTGGAACCTCCTCCTTGTAATCTTGCAAGTGTTTGCTTGATTTGTTCTTGAATCTCCTTCTGTGTTGGTTCCGCTTTCTGATACCTAGACCCAGCCGATAGCGGACGGCCTACGCCTCCACCACCAGTTCGATTCCCAGGACCACCCGAAGGGCGGTTGCCACCTGGTCCACCTGGTCCGCCAGGTCCCTTTCTGGCTGGCGGACGTCCCTGTCCTTGTCCAGGAGTAGGAGTACCGCTACCTGTCGGTGCTGGTCTAGCAACTGCGGGCTTAACGCCTTCTCCCGGCTTGGGACGGGTGTCAATGCGCTTTCTGGGACGCTTTTTCTTTTCTTTATTTCGCTCGTCCGAAGAGGCCACAGGCTTTGACTTCTTTTTCGGCTTGTCTTTTGGAAGTTCGATTTTACCTAATACAGTAAGTCCCTTGAGGGAGTCTGCCCTGGCAGCGATGACCTGTCCTTCTTTCTTTTCTACTTCTGGTGGATTCACTTTTGATTCAGTTTCTCCAACAGATTTCTTAGAGCTTGGGACTTCTATCTCTTTCTTTGGAGTTTCTTTTTGTATTGGGGGTACGGGTTCAGTTTTGGGTGTAGGCAGAGTTATGGATTTCGGTTTTTCCTCGGCAGGTGCAGGCAAAATAGTTTCTTTTTCTTCTTTCGCTTTTGGTACTGGCTCAGGTTTTGGGGAAGACGCAGGCTTGGGTCCTTCCTTTACCGTAACTGGGGTTGGCTTGGGTTCAGGTAGCGGCTTGCTTTCTTGCTTGGGCTTTTCGGTGGCAGCTGGCTTTGGGGATTGTGGAGCCTTTACAGTATCAGGCTGACGTTTGGCATCCAAATCAATTTTGCCTACTACTTTGATACCTTGGAGTTTTGGGGCTTCAGGGCTTACTTTCTCTGCTTCCGCTGGTTTTTCGACCCGTTTGGCGGCTTCTACCTTTGGTGCAGGTGGTGGGGAAGGTTTTTCCGGTTCCGGCTTTTTGATCCTTTCAGGCTCGGCATCAGATTCAGCTTTGATGGTGAATGTCTCATTATGGCGTTTGCCTATAGAGAGATGAGCGGCCTCCTCCTTTTCTTGCGCAGAGGATTTGAACTCTTTTGCCAGCACATTGAAATGCTCCAAGCTAATTTTAGAGTTTGGATTACCTTCTACATCAATGCCCTTCTTGCCCATTGACTCCACGATGGTAGCTATACCCACGTTAAGTTTTCTGGCAACCTGGCCCAATCGCATCATTTTTTCTTCTGACATACGCTAAAACCTATTCCTGTATTTTTATTATTCTGCAAATATAAGCCCGATAGCGAATAATCTATCTGATTTTATTGCTCAAATTCTTGTTTTAATATTCTTAAGACATCATCGATGGTCTCTTCCTCCAACTCAGTCCTTCGCAATAAATCCTCCCTTGTCAGTGCCAATACGCTTTTAGCGGTATCCAGCCCTGTTTTCTTGAATTCATTGATTACCCAATCTTCGATTTCATCCGAAAATTCGCTTAAGTCCACATCTTCCTCTTCTTCATAATCGGACAGCTCCCGGAACACATCAATCTCGTAACCAACAAGTCTGCTGGCCAATCGGATGTTGAACCCTCCTTTGCCAATAGCAAGGGAAACCTGATCCGGCTTAAGAAAAACGGAAAGGCGTTTTTTATTTTCATCTGCCTGGATGGATGACACCTTGGCAGGACTCAAGGCCCGTGTGACGTAGAGATCCAGGTTTTCGGTAAAGTTAATCACATCGATATTTTCATTCTGCAATTCCCGTACCACAGCATGAATACGGCTCCCTTTCATTCCTACGCAAGCTCCAACTGGATCGATACGGTCATCATAGGATTCAACGGCTACTTTTGCGCGCTCTCCGGGCTCCCGAACAATCTTTTTGATAGTAATCAACCCGTCGTAAACTTCTGGGACTTCATTTTCAAATAACCGCTCCAGGAAAATCGGAGAAGTACGGGAAAGAATAATCCGGGGATTGCCGTTGTTCATCTCCACCTTGTGGACAATGGCACGTACCGAATCACCCTTACGGAAACGGTCTTTAGGAATCTGCTCATTCTTGGGCATAATCAATTCGTTCCCGTCTGCATCCATGAGTAAGGTCTCCCGACCAAGTATCTGGTATACCTCCGAGGTGACGATTTCTCCAACCAACTCCTCATATTGCTGAAACAACAGATCTTTTTCCAAATCTTTGATTCGCTGTATAAGCGTTTGGCGTGCCATCATGACAGCTCGCCGACCAAAATCTTCCAGTTCTATACGTTCGTAAGTCTCTTCACCAATCTCAAAATCGGGTTCGATCTTTTTCGCTTCGGACAAGCTAATCTTATCATAGTCCCAGATATCTTCGGAATCATCATCGACAATCTCCCGGATACGAACGATTTCCAAATCCCCCTTATCTGCATTGATGATGACATCAAAGTTTTCATCCGTTTCGTATTTCTTACGAATCATCGCCCTAAAAACATCCTCTAAAATCCGGATCATGGTGGGACGGTCTACGTTTTTCGACTTTGCAAACTCCGCAAACGATTCAATTAAAACTTTAGCATCCATTTTTTCTACTTAAAAGAAACCATTACTGTTGACTTTTTAATTTGATCAAAGGCCAACTCCACTTCGTCCTCGATAGCCTTTTTTCCTTTCTCTTTCACTTTCAGCACCAAAATGATACCCGTCTGAATCACGGCTTTAAGCAATCCTTCTGTCATGACACCGCTTTCAAGTTGAACACTCAGGTTGCGGCCAATATTTTTTTGGTATTGCCGGCGCGAACTTAACGGATAATCTACTCCGGGGGATGACACCTCAAGGATGTACGCTTCCTCAATTAAGTTTTTTGCCTCCACTTCATCCGAAACCGCCCGGCTAACTTTGGCACAGCCATCAATGTTTACACCGCTATCGGCATCTAACAAAATATTGAGTACCCGCTTTGGTCCTTGACGGCCAATTTTCACTTCTACGACAAAGTGGGAATCATCCGGTAAATGCTTCTCCACGATCTCAGTTATCGTTTGTTCCAGATCCATCTTTTACTAAATAAGCCGCTTATGCTACTTACGTTTTACAGCAATAATGAAAGAGGGGACTGTGTGTCCCCTCTTAGCTGATTTCGTATACGCAACAAAGGTAATAAAATTATTTTCCTAAAAAAAGTATTGAAAGTTTGATAAATTTGCCGGATGCAATCTCATAGCCTCAAATTATATAACACCCTATCTCGGAAAAAAGAAAAGTTTGAACCCATTAGCCCTCCCCATGTGGGCATGTATGTCTGTGGTCCGACCGTTTATGGAGACGCACACTTGGGGCATGCGCGGGCAGCGGTGACTTTCGATATCGTCTTCCGCTACCTTTCGCATCTGGGATACAAGGTCAGGTATGTACGCAATATCACCGATGTGGGCCATCTGGAGGCGGATTCGGATGATGGGGAGGACAAAATAGCCAAAAAAGCCAAGCTCGAGCAACTTGAGCCCATGGAGGTTGCCCAGTTCTTTGCAGACTCTTATCACCGGGATATGGAAATGCTCAATACCCTAAAACCCAGCATAGAGCCAAGGGCCACAGGCCACATTCCAGACCAGATCAAACTGGTAGCCGACATTCTGGCCCTAGGTTTGGCCTATGAGATTAATGGAAGTGTATATTTTGACGTTTTAAAATATAACGAAAAAATAAAATATGGCCGGCTTTCCGGCAGGGTGATCGAGGAACTTTTAAGCGGCAGCCGGCAATTGGACGGCCAGTCCGAAAAACGAAATCCCCTGGATTTTGCCCTTTGGAAAAAAGCATCACCGGAACACCTAATGAAATGGGATTCTCCGTGGAGTGTCGGGTTTCCGGGTTGGCACTTGGAGTGTACCGCCATGAGCAGCAAATACCTGGGGAATTATTTCGACATTCACGGAGGGGGAATGGACCTGATGTTTCCCCATCACGAATGTGAAATTGCCCAGGGAAATGCGTGCAACCATACCGATCCAGCCAAATATTGGCTGCACAATAACATGATCACCATCAACGGACAAAAGATGGGGAAATCGCTGGGAAACTTCATCACCCTGCAGCAGCTTTTCAAAGGAGACCACGATGATCTTGAGCAGGCCTACAGCCCCATGACCATCCGGTATTTCATCCTCACGGCACATTATCGATCCACGTTGGACTTCTCCAACCAGGCGTTGCAGGCCGCTCAAAAAGGGTATAGAAAACTGATCAACGGCCTTCGGATCTCCAAGATGCTTGTCTATGTGGATGATCCGAATGTGTCCGTAGACGCAACCCAAGTGGAGCAGGTACAAAAAAGCATGGAGGGCGCAATGGCCGCTATGGACGATGACTTCAACACAGCACAGGCTATCGGACACCTGTTCAACATCCTGAAAAAAATAAACAGCATCTATACAGGCCAATTAGTTCCTTCATCTTTTGGAAAAGCTATTTTTGATGACATGATTCACACCTTTGGACGCTATATCACGGAGATATTGGGATTGGTGGAAGAAAAATTATCCGAACAAGAGCCGCTCCTTGACGTTCTTTTACAAGTCTACCAAGAGGCAAAGACAGCAAGAAACTACCAAAAAGTGGATGAGATACGGTCTTCCTTAAAACAGTTGGGCATAATAGTAAAGGACATGAAAAACAAAATTGACTGGGCATATGAAGAGTAAGTATTGGATTTTGGGACTGCTACTGCTCTTCTTTGGAGCAGCTTGTGAGCGTACAAATACCCAAGAAACTGTTGACTCGGAAGAAATCAGCTATAAACCAGCACCGACCTTTTCGAGTGATTCGGCATACAGATACATCCAACGGCAGGTTGATTTTGGTCCACGGGTACCAAATACTCCGGAACACCGGGAGGCGGCGGCCTGGTTTAAAAGCAAATTTAATTCCTTTGGCCTGGAAGTCCAATCGCAGGAGTTTACCGCCAAAACCCACGATGGCCTCACCTGGAACCTCACCAATATCATTGCCTCCCACAACCCCTCGGCGACCAAGCGAATTCTCCTGGGCGCACACTGGGATACCCGTAGAATAGCGGACAAGGACACCGAAAGAATCAACGAACCCATACAAGGAGCCAATGACGGTGGAAGCGGAGTCGGTGTGCTGCTTGAAATTGCCCGGGTCATTAGCAGTTCCGAGCTTCCTCTCAATGTAGGCGTGGATTTTATCCTTTTCGACGGTGAAGATGACGGCGAACCCGAACACACCCGCCGACAAAATTCCTCCCAAATCTGGTGGTGCCTAGGTTCCCAGTATTGGTCCAAAAATCTCCATCAAGCGGGGTATGGTGCTTACTTTGGCATCCTGGTGGACATGGTCGGCGGCAAGGGAGCCCGGTTTTATAAAGAAGGTTACTCCATCCAATATGCCAAAAATGTGGTGGATGAAGTCTGGCAATATGGACACCACTTGGGCCACAGTGACTTCTTTATCATGCGTCAGACAGAGGCCATCACCGATGACCATCTTTTTGTCAACCAAGATGCGAATATCCCCATGATCAATATCATAGAATACAGTCCCGACTACGGTTTTGGCCATTACCACCATACCCATGCGGATAACATGGACCTGATCGACCGCAAGACCCTGCAGGTAGTTGGGGAGACGGTTCTGTTTGCGCTGTACCAGGAGTGAGACAACTGGGAAATAGCACGCATCTATTTCGTTGAAAATTGGATGCTTTAGCCGTATGTTTCAAATAGCTTTTCCCAATAAAATCTCAAGAAACTGATCCAAAGAATAATTTTATATTCAGCAACAAAAACCCAACTACCGAATGTCTCTAGCTATTCCAATTCAGATACAAGAGGAATTTATCCAAAAATATGCTACCGAACCGCTGATGGTACGGTCGCCGGGTCGTATCAATCTGATTGGAGAACATACGGATTATAATCAGGGATTTGTCTTGCCTGCTGCCATTGACAAGGCGATCTACTTGGGATTTGCAAAGAACGGCTTAAACCAATGTAGGATCTATTCCTTGGACTATCAAGAGGAAGCCAGCTTTTTTCTCGACAACATTCAACCGGGTGGAGGATGGCTAACTTTTATCAAAGGGGTGACTTCTACGTTAATTCAAAAAGGACATTCTGTGCAGGGATTTGACTGCATTTTTGGCGGTGATATTCCCATTGGAGCGGGACTTTCCTCTTCGGCAGCCTTGGAAAACGGGCTAGGTTTTGGCCTAAATACGTTGTTTGGATTAGGAATAGACCGGTTGGATCTCGTAAAAATCTCCCAACAAGCCGAACATGAGTTTGCCGGTGTAAAATGTGGGATCATGGATATGTTTGCGTCCATGATGGGGAAACAAGACCATGCCAT
>JBBQXZ010000153.1:0-11345 GCA_038209145.1 Cytophagales bacterium
TGGAAGATGAGAAACGATTTTATTTCCAGTGATGGGCATCTCCAACCTGGATGAAATTATGTCGGGATTGGGTGACTAATAGATAGATGTGGGTCAAAACGGAAGTAAGTGGATGCCGATTTTCCCGCAGTTGAAATTTTCATAAATATTCGTAAACGTAGTGGTCCAATAAAAAAATGTAGCCATTATCGCTTTTCCTCAATCCAGGTTAACCAGTCGGCTTCTACAGGTGCTTTCAGGATTTGAGGTCCTCCCTACAGGAGTTTACCCCTCACCCAACTTCCTGATTTGGGATCAAACCATCCACAGGTATAATTTCCGTCAGGAAGATTTAAAGCAACTTCAGCAACCTGGGTAGCAGGAAAATCTGTTTCGGGTTGCTCTCCCGAAGGATTGGCCAGATATATCAGGTACCTTCCTTCTCCCCGGATGCATTTGGCTTTAAACGGATCTCCACCGACAAAAGCATCATCCGGCTCCAAGCCTACCAAAGTCACTCCCGATTGCTGAAAAAAACTATGGATGTGCCGAAAATCATGTGCGCCTTGTTGAAGGATCCCCGCCTTGTTGGTGTCAAAATATCCAGAAAACCCTTAATCATGACCGTTCCAGGCCAGATAGTAATTGTAATTAGGATCAAGGCAAAAAAAACAGACCGTTTAGTTGTAGATTAAGTTGGGTTCATGGTGGTGGGGTTAAATTTTTGGAAACTTCCAGCCATTGTGGTATTCGGGGGCAATCAAGCCGTTGGCGATGCTGTTGTTGGTAAACTGTTGGGTGGAATCGTCCCAAGAAAGCATGCCGGCATTGGACCTGCCTGCAATATTACCCATGTGGGCATAAAGCGCAACGTTTCTTCCCAGGCTGATGGGGCAGTTGGTTTCCTTGCGGGTGCGGACGCAATCCAGAAAATTCCGAACATGGTGCTCCATTTCTGACATCCCGGAGTTTCTTTTAAAAGATTCGGCTTCCGTCCTTGCCGCTTCATTGTCTTCCTTTTTTTCCAGATATACCTTCCACTCTTCCCGATTTGCTACCACCGTGGACCTATCCCCGATAAATTCCACCCCATAGGGCATGCGGTAAGGACCCTGCTCGATCCCGCCAGCATGCTGCCAGTTAATCACGTACCCATCCATGGGATAGGTGACCGCCATGGTATCGAAGGTTTCCCGGCTATAATCCCGGTTGCTCAAGTTTTGGCCATAGGCAAGTACTGTTTTTGGAGCGGTGGTGACATCTTTTGCCCAAAGGGCCATATCAATCAGGTGAACCCCCCAGTCGGTCATCAAGCCTCCGCCATAATCCCAAAAATGCCGCCAGTTGCCGTGAAATCGGGTTGGGTTGAACGTTCTGTGTTTGGCGGGACCTTGCCAGAGATCATAGTCTACTCCGTCTGGAACAGGTTGGTCGGGCTGTTTGGGAGAACCGGCACCGTAGTTGAAATTAGCCCAGACATTTACCTTGCGGATTTCTCCCAGTTTGCCGGCCTTGATATAGTCCATAGCCCCATTCCAAACATCGCCGCTACGCTGTTGTTGTCCAACTTGGATCACCCTTTTGTATTTTTCGGCTGCCGCAACCATCGCGTTACACTCCGCAATGGAATTTGCCAGGGGTTTTTCCACATACACATCTTTGCCGGCCTGGCAAGCATACACCGTATGAAGGCAATGCCAGTGGTCCGGACTTCCCACGATGACGGCGTCTATTTCGGGATCCTCCAGCATTTTGCGAAAATCACGATATAGTTTCGGTTTCTGATCAAATTGATCGGAAACCTCCGTCACCCTTCTTTCCAAAACCTGACTGTCGATATCGCAAAGGGCAACACAGTTGACCTGGCCCGTTCGCAAAAATTCACGCATGACATTAAATCCCTTGTTGTTGCAGCCGATGACGGCTGCATTTACCCTGTCATTTGCCGGGATGGCAACCTGAGAGAAGGCAACTCCAGGCAGCAAACTGATTCCTGAAGCTGTCCAAACCGTATTCGATAAAAATTTCCTTCTTCCTTGTTTCATGATTGTATTAAAGATCTATGGTAAAAAAGCCTTCAAACATCTTTACGGCATCACCCCGAAGCAATATCCGGTTACCCCGTAATTCCACCTCCAAGATTCCTCCCCGTTTGCTAGCCTGATAGGCTTTCAAGGTTGTTACTTTGGCTTTCTTATGCCAGTAATCCATCAGGGCACAATGGGCAAAACCCGTAACCGGATCTTCTTCGATCCCGATATTAGGCGCAAAATACCGGGAAATGATGTCAAAGGTTTCATCGCCTTTGGAGGTGATGATTATACCTTCCTCACTGTGCAGCACCAATTCGCTCCACACGGGAAGCACATATTCTACCGCTTTGGGGTTTTCGAGTTCCAACAGCCAGTTTTTGGCCAATTTAGCTGATCCAACAACTTTTTGACCGAAAAAATATTCCGTGAAATAAGGATGTTCGGCTTCTTCTGTGGGAATAACCGGAAAGTCCAACTGCACCCTTCCATCTACATAATTGGCAACTAAAATTCCGCTTTTGGTATGGAAAAAGATTTCATTTTCCTTCGGGGCCAGGTCCTCTGAATAAAGCAAAAATGCCGCTGCCAAGGTAGCATGGCCACAGAGGTTGACTTCTTTTGACGGCGTAAACCAGCGGAGGTTATACTCCTGATCTCCGACTGTTTCCAAAAAAGCTGTTTCGCTGAGGTTTACCTCTGAGGCGATCAACTGCATGGCCTTTTCAGAAATGGCCCAGGGAAGCAGGCATATTCCCGCTGGATTCCCGGAAAAAGGTTGATCTGTAAACGCATCGACGGTAACGAGTGGTAGTTCCATAAGGGTTCGATTTTTATTTTCAAGGCTAAGTGCTTCTAATATCATAATTTCTAGGCAAAATTCCTATGGGAACCTTTGTTAGCGCAAGTAAATATCGGTAGTTAATTTGAAAAGTTCCAGTGCATCAGTCCCACAAAGCATGAGGGAAGGGAGCCATTTACTCCTAGGTTTAATTAATATTCTACCCAGACGAGCGTAGTTTTCTTCTTTTTGCGAGACCAAGCAACATTATAACTGTCCTCACCTTTGACCCAACCTATATGTTTGCTACCAATCAGGGAGCCATAGGGTTCTTGGGTGTAAGGTTTATGATTCAGTAGGGGATTTGGTCGGGAAAAATTATGTAATATTTCAAAAAGTTGTCAGAATCCCACTAGAGTAATCACTTGGGATTAGGAAAAGCATTGACTATACTTAATCATCGCAAAAAATACCCAATTAAACATGGGTTATTGGTTCCGATGTAAAGAACAAGACTAGAATTACGCTTTGCTTAATCTTAGATAGCGACTAATTAATCTAAATTATAAACTACTAAATTATTTATCTATTATAAGTAGGTTGAGGAAGTTATTTCATTGGGCGGAAAGTCCAAACAAAATAAACTTGCCTGAATATTATGGTCTTAATCAAGATAAGCTACTTCTAGGTGCTTGGTTTTATACCTTTTGTTTTTGACCGCTGCTGTCTGAAGTAAGTAACAATTTCTTCTTTTGTCATTTGTGATAATTTAGCATCTAATTTGTCTTTGATATCACGTGCCATTTTAACAGCATCGAACTTTTTTTCTGTTTTAGCTTCCATAATCCATTAATTCTTTTGGCGATCGTATCTCCAATTGTTTGTATCCATTTTTAATATTTATTGAATTATAACCTTTAATTCGCATAACATTGACGATATGTTTGAAGTTCCAACTTAAAATCAAATCGGCTTGATTGATTGTTGCTAATGCAATATGCAAACAATCAGAATTGCTTGTGTTCCCCACCACTTTTTCTGAAATATATTCACTTGACAAGGCTACTATGTCTTCAGTTTCAATTAAAAATTCGGTGTTTTCAATTGCAATTGCACGAACTAAATTTTGGGCTTTTTCAGGAGCCAATTCTATTTCCTCTTCTAAGATTATGGAAAATAATACCGTAAATTCTCCAATATTAACTCTTTCGAAAAGTGGCTTGGTAAACTCCTGAAACTCGTCATCGAAGAATCCTCCAAACACGGAAGTATCCAAATATATTCGTAGTTTTTTCATTTGATGAATTTACCAAATTTGGCAGGATGTTCAATTTTAGTGTGATTATTTTTTCCTTGCACTTGAAATTGATTTTTGTGAATAGTCAAGTTGGACCTTGTGCTGGATGGTTCGGTTATACCTACATTCGGCAATCCCAATGCACTTACCTTTGACCCAACCTATATGTATGCTACCAATCAGGGAGCTAGAGGGTTCTTGGGTGTGAGGTTTATGATTCAGTAGGGGAAATCATTTGGAAATTGAAGAATGATCACAGCACGAAAGTAAAAGTAGGATTTGAACCTAAAGGTGTTGGGCATTTCCAACAAAAAATTAGTAAACCAAGGGCTGGCTTTCTCTGCCTTTGGCCGTCTTCGCCAGCCCCTGATTAAAATAATCCAAATCCTAGACACCTATCTATCAACCTTTCGCTTTTGAAAGACCTTTGGGATGTCCTTTGCAAAGGTTCGTTTTCGCCAAACCTGAATCTATAAGAATCTTAAAAGCCAAAAGAACTTATCACATTATCTTTTCCTACCGTGTGCCTGATGCGCTGCTGCAAAATGCCCCTCTACAATAGCCGCACCGATAGACAGTTCTCCCGCCAAGGCTACCGCGCAGCAAACTTCAGCAAACTTTCCAACATCTTCCGGTGTACTGCAATCCATTAGTTCCAAGGATTCTTTTTGTGTCGGCAAGCCCGTCCCACCTCCAACCGTGCCAACAATCAACCCTGGCAATGTCATCGATGCATACAGATCACCATTACTCCTGGCCTCCATTCTACCAATCCCGACAGCGGCTTCTGCGATACAAGCCACATCCTGACCACAGGCTATGAATATGGCCGTAAGTGCATTCGTGATGTGCGCGGGATTTCCTACCGCACCAGCTTGCAAGGCAGCCAAGGTGCCCGTCTGCCAGAATTTTGAAATTTTCTCAGCAGATGACTTTAATATGTTTTGGATAACCGCTTTAGAAATCACCACCTCAGAAATTACTTTTCGCCCTCTCACATTACTCATGGACCTTAGATTCGCCTTTTTGTCTCCTGACATATTGGCCTCTATATAAAATAGATTTGGCATCAGGGGTGACTGATCCAGGACTTGCCTTAAGACCTGATCGGTGACCAACGTAACCATATTCTGCCCCGCCGCCGCTCCAGTTTCAAAAGAAAAAGTGACATGTACCCCATTTCCCTCGTGCATCACCTCCATGCTTGAAAGTTTGGCATGGCCACTGACCTGACTGACACCGGCACTTATTTGAGGCACCATGGATTTGATCCAGGCAGCAAAGTGCAAGGCATCGGTTAAACTATCAAATTCAAAATATGGACTACGCTGCACTTTATTGGATAAAGTTCTGGAAACAAAACCTCCGCTTAAGGAGCCTGCCCTTATGCCTCTATCATAGGATGCCACTAGCGCGCCCTCTGTGGTAGCCATCGGAACCCAATGCTCACTAATGCCAGCCGTACCGTCTAAAAGTAATGGACCGGCTAAGCCTATTGGTACCTGTGCAAAGCCAATGAAGTTCTCGATATTGCCCTTAAATGACTGGGAATGATCTATTGGCATCTCACCACTGATGTACTTTGGGTACTTATTTTGCTTATTCAGCTTGTCCAGATACCTGTTTTGTATTTCCGTAAAATTCATCTTACAATATTAACATTACTGAGCCATTATTTCTGAATGACAGAAAATTTGATTGGCATTATTTGAAGGGCTTTTTTTAAGGTTTTTTTCCACCAGTTTTAGTCGGTTTGGTTATGTGCTTAAAAGCAACATCAATGACCGATTTACTCAATCCATTTACTTTAACATTTAAAAAGAGGAAGGGTTTGCAGTTCAAGCATATATTCCGGGGGCATATAGCTGCAGGTATACGGGTGTGGTGTAGATTCCGATGATCTTGACCCACCAATCCAATCATCTTGCCCCCTTTTAAATGGCTATTAAGTGCGACAAGATCAGTGATGGCTATCGGAATAATCGTTTTCGCTTTGGTAAGCAGGCTGCGCTACGTCGGCAACGAGAAACTAGGGGTAGAATGTATTTATTGCGTACGGGGGATGAACTGTGTTTTACAATACTTTAAAGATTTTCCAATTGGGTTATCCAATCACTAAAGTGTGGACAACGCTGACGCAATAAATTCAATCCAATGTCTTCCGCCACCATAGGTCCAACCTGTGCCTTTTGTCCTTTATAATTGGGTAAATGCTGAATGATTCGTTTGGACGGTGCAGTTTGTTGTGACTCATTTATTTCCTCAGGGTTAATATTACCTATGTCTCGCTTTAAACTTGCTATTCCCGAATGTCCGTCAGGATACATGGTGAGCAATCTGTCAGGTTCAACCAACACTAATGCTTCAAATTCGTGCAATTGAACGTAAGGTATGAAAGTATGGTGATTAATGTTTTGACCAATTGCAGTTTCTAATGCTGCTATTTTTTGATAGGGATTAGTGATACTTTGTATTTGAGCAGTATATGGACTTTCTGAATCTTTTGGAAATGCATATAGATCTATAAAGCTGGTATAGAATGTATTTGCTCTGCCATTGTCAGCTTCTATCCAACGCAAAACATCATTCCTGAATTTGATGTATTTCAATAAACCACCCTTTGCAGGTTTGTTATTAATTCTATCCCATCCTGTTTTTATCTTTCTGGCAGAAACAAAAATATCGAACGCTGCAAAATGCTTTACCAATACATCATTCACAAAGATTTCCTCAGAACTTCCTTCCACTATTATATGTAAGTTCTTCATGGACGACCACCGATTATATTTTTCTCCCAAATTTGACCTGTCGAAAATTCTTCTAAATAGGCTTGTAGGTTTTCTGAATCAGGACGATGGTATTCTGAATTCCTAGCTTTACGGTCTATAACCACCAAATCATCAAGTTCAAAATTATTTACAAGGCTGATAGACTGCGTAGCAACAAAAACCTGACAATGGGATGAAGCCGCTTTTATTAGGCCCGCAACAGCATCTATGGCACTTGGATGCAAGCCCAATTCTGGTTCATCTAAAAACAAAACCGCTGGCAAGTCTTTTGGATTTTGCCCTAATAAGCTTAATAATGCAATAGTTCTAAGCATGCCATCTGACGCCTGCCCAGCATTAAATTCTTTGGAAGTTCCTTTTTCTTTCCAACGCAATAACATTTGACCAAATTCTGGATACAATACGAAATCATCGAAGAAGGGCAGAACCAATCTGATATACTTTACTATTCGCAAATAATATGGCTTTTCTTCTTCGTGTAATCTATATAAAAAGCTTGCTAGGTTCTCACCGTTTTGTTTCAACCATCTGCCATCAGCTTGCGACCATTTCAATCGCATTGGTGCAGTGTCGCTGGTGTTGTGAAATTGATAGACGATTAGTTTTCTAAGTAGGTTTAAAATTGTTTTTGCTGAGTCATTTATTACTTCTGGTAGTTTTGCTTCTTCATGACCAACCCCACAACTTGACCATTCTCTTTTCCCTTCAATTCGTTTTGCAGCGTATCGATATTTTTCCTCTTTGAAAACCAATTTATCAGGCTTGGCAAACATCAAACTAAATTGATATTCATTAAAGCCTGTGTTGGTTTCCAATTCAATATGGGCATCTATGCTTTTCGTGATATCGGCACCGTCATGCAAGATGTCGTTTGCACCACCTAAATAGGCTACATGCTCTTGCAATTTGCCATCGGAATTAAGCATCCAGCTCAGAAACTTGAAAAAGGATATAAAGTTACTTTTGCCGGCACCATTGGGGCCTATTAGAATATTGATGGGCCTAGGCTCAAAGTTTTCTATCGCTTTTATGGTTTTATATCCTTTGATTGTAAAGGATTTTAGTTTTATATCTGACATGTTTTGTTCATATTGAATTATTCAAATCTTTTCTTCCCAATTTTTTCCTCAATCAAAAGATTCTTTCTCCGCTCAGCACCTAATTGCGAAAGCAGAATTCCAGCTTCAATTGTTTTCCCTATAACTACGTCATCTGCAAGAATTACACCTTTCGAAAACGAAAATTCAAATGATAAGAGCCCTTCTTCAACTTGTAGGGGATTCAAACCAACTGGGCATCCATCAATGCGATGTTAAACTTTTCGCTACTTCCTGAAGGAAAGCATCTATTTAGCCCGTAAGCAATATACTTTGCTTGATATGAAGTTAAACCGGTCACATGTTTTTTACTTTATTCAATGCCAATCCGAAAGCTAGTATTGAAAATTTTTCATTTTCTACTAACCGCAAAATTTTATCTGTTTACCAAATTGGCAACAACTCATTTTCAGGAAAACCATTTAACTTTGATAGCTTTTCAAATGTATTCAACTAAAAGGCTTTTCGTGGTACTCCATCTTGCTGATGTATGCATTGTCTACTTGCAAATAAGCGGCTACTTGTTTCTGCACAAGTCCCTTTGCTTCCCGTCATTTTTTTTATTTTCCCGCCTAGCATTTTTTACCCTTAAAGAGGACAAATATAAATTAAAAATCGATTCTGTCTTGTTCGAAAGGCAAATTTGCAAAATTTGTGTTTGTCTGTCTATTTACATTGAGGCACAGCTTATTTATTGTTATGGATTTTCCGAATATAATTAATAGACCGAAGTAATTTTGGATTTTTGATTTTAAGAAAAAGGCTCATTTTTGTAATCGAAAAAACGCCAACTTTCTCCGGGGCTAATTTTTAACCCAAATAAATCCGGCAACTATCTTAAACCACCTCTTAGACAGATCCACATTTCAGCATTTTATCTCCGAAAAAGGGATTCCGTATTTGATCCGAAGCGCTGAAACAAAAAGCAATGGTAAAGAAACCATATTTTCCAGCTTCTATCTCTTTCGCATTATGGTCACAGGTTTGTCGAACTGGATCGAAGTTGCCTTATGGGTTCCGGTGACCCATACTTCGTTCATCGAGACTAGACCTCCGAAAACCTGTCTGCCTCGGACACTTGGAGAGGAGTAATCAAGGTGAATGTGATTTCCTCCAGTCATTGCCATCACGGCCGTGCGTGGGCTTTTGGAGGCTCCCAGTTTTGGTGTGTGCATGGAGTGATCCATTGTCGTGGAGTCCATATTATTCATGTCGTTGACTTCATTGTCACTGGACTTTCCGGATGTGCAGACTACAACTGCCAGAATGATAAGTGGTACTTTTTCTTCGAGATTCTGATTAGGTGAATAAAATATAAATCTTGATTTTTCTTCTTAATTTTTAATCTGTCTTTTTAATAATTGTGCATTTATGGCAACTATGATCGTACTAAGGCTCATAAGAACCGCACCAATTGCAGGACTTAGAATAATACCAACACCTGCTAAAACTCCTGCCGCCAAGGGAACTGCAACGATATTGTAACCTGCTGCCCACCATAGGTTCTGCATCATCTTTTTGTAAGTGGCTGTACCGAACAGGATAAGCTTTGCAATATCTTTTGGATTGCTATTGACCAATACAATATCCGCTGTTTCGGCAGCGACATCCGTACCCGAACCGACTGCGATCCCAACATCTGCCTGAGCGAGAGCCGGGGCATCATTGACCCCATCACCCGTCATGGCCACGAATTCACCTTTTGCCTGGAGATCTTTGATGATCTTCTGTTTGTCTTCGGGTAATACTTCAGCGAAATAACCATCCAACCCAAGTGTATCACTTACCGCTTTTCCGACCTGTTCATTGTCACCGGTAGCCATCAGTACTTTAATCCCCTGCTTTTTCAGAGTTTGTATGGCTTCTGCCGACTCTTTCCTGATTTTGTCGGCAAGAGCTATATATCCGATTAGCTTTCCTTCCGATAGCACAAATACAACTGTTTCGTCATCTGTTTTGAATGCTTCCTTTGGAGACTCTATTCCTTCTTCTTTCAACATTCCAGGGCTTACTATTTTGATCTCCTTGCCTTTTAAATTAGCCTTTATGCCCTTTCCGGTTATGTTTTGAAAATTTTGAGGTTCTTCTAAAGATAAATTCTCAGATTTTGCTTTTCGAACAATTCCTGCTGCAATCGGATGTTCGGAACTGTTTTCAATGGAAGCTGCTATTTGCAGTAATTCATTATCTGAAAGATTATCCGAAACGCTTTTGAAACGGGCAACGCCAAAATCACCTTTGGTTAAAGTGCCTGTCTTGTCAAAAATGATAGCTGTAATTTTTCGTGCATTTTCAAAGGCTGTTCTATTTCGAATCAACAATCCATTTTTTGCTGAAACGGATGTGGAAATGGCAACCACCAAAGGAACCGCCAAACCCAATGCATGGGGACAAGAAATGATCATGACAGTGACCATTCGCTCCAAAGCATATTCAAAATCTTTACCCAAGCTCAACCACACCGCAAGTGTCGTAATACCCGCTCCCAAAGCAATATAAAACAACCATGCTGCTGCCTTATCTGCTAGATTTTGGGTTTTTGATTTGGTATCCTGAGCTTCTTTGACCATCGCAATCACTTTGGACAAGTAAGAATCTTCTCCAATGTGCTTTACCTTGATTTTCAATGTGCCATTGTCATTGACTGATCCACCGATTACCTGGTCATCTTTATGCTTAGAAGCAGGTTTTGATTCACCGGTAAGCATGGATTCATTGACATGGCTTTCACCTTCGATCACAGTACCATCGGCAGGGACTTTCTCTCCCGGCCTCACCAGAATGATGTCATCGCTCTTCAAATCGGCAATAGGTACGTCTTCATGATCTCCATTTTCTTTGATCCTTCGAGCGGTGGAAGGCATCATTTTGGCTAGTTCCTGTAATGCATTGGAAGCTCCCATCACAGATTTCATCTCTATCCAATGACCCAAAAGCATTATGACTATTAAGCTGGCAAGTTCCCAAAAGAAGATCTTACCTCCGAGTCCAAAGACCACTGCCGAACTGTAGAAATAGGCAACTGAAATGGCTAACGCAATCAAAGTCATCATGGCAGGAGTTTTCTTTTTCAATTCATCCACCAATCCTTTTAAAAATGGCCAACCGCCATAAAAGAAGATGACGGAAGAAAGCGCAAACTGAAAGTAGCGATCTCCATTGAAACGAAGTTCATAGCCCAACAGGTCTTGAATCATCGGGGCTAGCACCACGATAGGAAGCGTAATGATCAATGAAACCCAGAACCGTTTCTTAAAATCGGCAATCATGTGTTCATGATGATGCGCATGAGACTCATGATGACTCTTTTGACCGCTGTGGTTATGATGTCCCTTATCTTGATTATGGTCCTTATGATCAATGTTATGATGT
>JBBQXZ010000154.1:0-11288 GCA_038209145.1 Cytophagales bacterium
TTTTTTATGGATTTTTAACATTTGATGACTGGTTAAAACTGCCAAATGTAAATCAAACTGATCGTATACCTCATGATTCTCGTAATCCGGTTATAATCAAATACAAGCTAAATCTATAGGGAAAATAGATTTATTGAAAAGGCATTAAGGCTTTTCAGAATTAGACCTTCGTAAAATATTGCTTTTAGTAAGAGTTTGGTGTTAGCAGGACCGAAGTCTCCTCTTAAGAAGGGGAAGTGACTTTAGAGAAGGCTATTGCGGGGAGTGAAGGCTATGAGGAGTTTGCTGCTAAAGAAGAAATCTTGTTTTTCCCCACCCCGAAGGAGTTTTTGCTGATTCGATCTGGAAAAGAGATCAAACTACATGTGATTGATCTTTTAAAAATTAAAGGGATTAGTATGGCTAACACCCATTACTCCCTTAAAAATGAAGCTTTATTTTATTTTCAATAAGTTACTTCTATTAATTGCTTAATTTGCCTTAGGCCTTGCCTGTTCTCCCTCACATGAGGAAAACGGGAAGGAAGCATAGTGGTTTTTGATGAGGAAGACCTTCCCCCTCCCATTGCACTTAAAGGAAAAAAATACAATTTTCCCAATATCACAAATCCCGGACTGAAATTATACGTAAGGGATTACTTGGGAGTAAGTGAAAAGAGCAATGGGGATCTTTTACATATACTGGACATGAAATCCGAAAAATACGTCCGCAGTACACGGAAAAATGGGCTTGGTCCAGGAGAGACAACCTTGGTACGAAAACTTAAAAAAGCTTCTGAAAAGGGCAAGTTCTGGAGCTATGATATCGAACAAAAAGTTTTATCCAAATATGCCATTAATGATAGCTCCACCAAACTGGCCGAAGATCAATTAAGACAGGGAGATGCATTATTTCTTGCCGTCGATTTGGTATGGGCCTCAGATACGAGTTTAATGGCATCAATGGTAGACGGTAAGGACAAATATTTTGAGGTTGCCCTTCAAGGTGATACCCTGGCTACTTATGGAACTTGGGAAGGAATGATCGACCGTGATGATGTCCCCTACAATGTCATTAGCAGCACACACCAAACCAACATGAAAGCTTCCCCTGATAAATGGAAATTTATTTCTGCTGGAACTAAGCGGGATTTTATCGATATACTGGATAAAGCCTCTGGAAAGATTCTTTCCATTAGAGGTCCTGTAGATGAAGTTCCCGAATTTGACATGGATTACAGCCTGGGCTATCCTATGGCTGCTGTGAACATGAAAACACTTACAGTAAGATATCTGGACAGCTTTGCCGGAAAAGACCTGCCATATGGACTCCATTTGGGTAAAAGCTATAGAAACATAAGTGATCCGGACGAATTGAACAGGATGTTTGTTTTTGATTACCAAGGGAATATAGTATAGCATTATACCTTAGGCTACCCCCTGACAGGATTTACTGTTGACGAAGAGCAGGAGATAATTTAAGTACTTATCGCAGATCAGGAGCCGAATGTCGTTGCCTTTGACTTGTTGGAATGAGGGCTAAACCCGGAATATGCAAGTGGTAGTCTGACACAGAATGAAAGAAATTCACCAATTACTATGATTTTTTTTTTAATTCTTTTCAAGACGCTTAACCTAAGTCCCCAACTCCATGTATTTTTTATAATTAAACCGCCTTCACTGCTGGGTAAGGCCATTACGATTGCATTACCTGTGATTAACCTAAAACAACCGTATATTCTTAAAAGAAGAAAATTTTGATTTTTATTTGATAATTTTTAATAAAACAGTTGCAACTGTCATATTTTTTTATTCAATTTAACTGCCATCAAATCAATGTTTTATCGCTGGAACTGCTTGCCAAACTTACTTTAGAAAAAACGATGTATATACCTGTACATGAAATAAATAATATTAATTGCTTTAATAAAAGTATCGCTTGTAAAAGCCGATACTTTCTTTTCTGGTCAAAGTTCTTTTCCCCTTTAAGTCTCTGCTTTATTTGGACGATTTTATTTTGTGCATGCAGTTCCGATAAAGATAATCCCAATGAGAAGAGCTTTACTTGGAACACCATATCTTCTCTCGAAAAGAAACTTTTGGGTAAAAAATATCTTATTGAGGAATTGAAAATTCCCAAAAGACTTCTTTACAAGAATGACAAGTTAATAATCATTGAATCAGCCCCGGGAGATAACTTTGTGCACGTTTTGGATGGAAATAGTCTGAAATATCTTTTTCCAACCGGTGCGGTAGGTTATGGTCCCGGAGAAATGCCTAAGGCCTGGTCCATTGAGGGTGGACTTGATCCGGGTACCTTTTGGGTGTATAGTCTGGAAGGAAAGGTTTTTTCGGAATATGGGCTTGAAAATGTAAATGATTCCAGAGCCCTAACCCAGGTGAGACAAACAGAAGAATTTTACTTAGCCATGGGCATCACCTGGGGATCCGATAGTACTTTCATGACTTTTTTAGCTCGTGGTGAAGACAAGTTCGTAGAATTCAATACCGATGGTACCCGGCTTGGAGGTTACGGCAAGTGGAGAGGGTTGGTTCCGGGCGATTTTGAAGACCATGTCATTGCAGATCTTCATCAGGGGAAGTTAATGGGAGACCCAATTGCAGGTAAATTTATCAAAGCCAGCATTTTCAGAGATCATTTAGAAATTTTGGATAAGGAAAGTGGGGAGATCATTGAAATAAATGGTCCCGAAAATGCTATACCGGAATTCGAGGCAGTAGACGCAGGAGCTGTCGTTACTTCGGAGCATCCTTTGGCTTATATGGACGCATTTTTAGGCAAAGAGTATATCTTTGGTTTATATTCAGGTAAAACCGACAAAGAAATCAGTGAGCTCGGAAGAGGGGAAACCGATATTTTTGTATTTGATCATCGAGGAAATGTGAAGTCCGTTTTGAAGCTGGATATGCCTATAAGTTCATTTACGGTGGATGAAGATCAGCAGCGAATTCTAGGAATCACGACCGATAAAGACCCCGGTGTGGTGGTTTTCAACTATCGTCTTTAGGAATTTTGAACATTAATTTTCTGATATTTTTTGTATTTCTGGCTCTTGTCTCAAGCTGTTCTCCTGTGCTTGATGAGAGGCTTAATAAAGAGTTTTCAACACCGCTTTAACTGCTGGGGAAGGCCATTACGATTGCATTACCTGTTTTAACATAAAAGTATGGTATATTCTTAAAAGAAGAAATTTTTGATTTTTATTTGATAATTTTTAGTAAAATACTTGCAACTATCATTTTTTTTTTTCAATTTAGATACCATCAAATCAATGTTTTGCATAAACCCATAAAATCATGAAAAGATGGATTAAAAATTCAAAAAAAGGAATGGCAGTCTTAGGGGCTGTAGCCTTTATGTTGGTGGCCGGCTGGCAGTTTGGTGTCAGTGGAACCGAAGTGGTGTTTTCGGATACGGAAGTGGCTTTGGAAAATGCGGTTGAGGGTAGCATTGATCCTCCTAATCAACCTGGTATTCATTGCAGGTGTCACAGTAATGGTGTGTGTTATGGTGGCAATCAGTATTCTTTTCGAAAATTATGTAATTACAGTGTTACAGGATCTGCCAATTGTAGTGATCACAGTAGTAACTGCCCTAATTGATGATTAAATTTCTGGCCGCTTTGGAGCGGTCACATTTTTGTTACTCATATCTATGAAAAATCTAATTTGCTCTCTTGTTATTTTGTTTTACGTTATGCTGGTTGAAAGTTGTATGTCAGATAAAAAGCAAGCGCAGTACTGGGATGTTCCAAAAAACGGGGAAATCGACCTTAAAGTAAATCAAATTACTTTGGACACGGTCAGTATAAAACTTGAAAACACTTCGGGAGTTGGAAGTTATCTACTGTACAAGGACACACTCGTTTTCGTTGACGAACTGTACAGCACCTTATATTTGTTTGACGAAAATTTCAACGAGGTCGATAGAAGGTTTGGGCGGGGGAATGGGCCAAACGAAGTTTCCGGAAGGATAGTCGGCTTCGCCGCAAAGGGAGGGCGGTTAATTGTCCTAGGGCCTTCCTACGATTATTACGTCTTGGATATTGGACCAGGAGAAGTTATGCAGAGAGGTTTGTTGCGTTTTGATGACGAAAGCCGTAATAATGCAAGCGAGTTGATGAACATTCCCCGTCCGGAATACATGGAAATCTATGAAGTAGATTATCCGGGATTGCAGATTGCCTTTCTTAACGATCAGGAAGTGGTATTAAACATCACCACCTCCCACCCGCTGTTTAATGCGTTTTCGCACAGTGAATTTTATGAGTCTGGACGGGTATTGGCCGTTTTGGATATCGTTTCTGGTAACCTGGAGGGAATATATGGAAGGATGTCTCCAATTTACCAGTCCTGGCGGTTTTTGCCCTACCTCTCTTCGGTGAAGTTAGGTGGTGGGGATGAAAATGGTTTTTTTCTCGGTTTTGAAGCGGATACCCTAGTGTATTTTTTTTCAGCACCGGACGAACTGCAATTTGCTTTTGGGAATGCTGGAAGGAGAATGAAAACCGACTATGAACAAGTGGAGGGTTCGGAGGATTATGTACAATACTACAAGGAATTAAGGCCGAAATACGGGTTTTATACCTTCTTGAAACACTTCCCGGAGTTAGATTTGTTGTTCAGGGGATACCGCAGGAGCGAAAGCGAGGAAGTGGATGGACTTCAGATCTACCATGTTAATGTTTTAATTGGTGATGTTGATGTGCCGAAAGGCTTCAGAGTAATTGGTTTCAGGAATAACATGTTTTATGGAGAGATCAAAAGCGAGGAGGGTCTTTCAAGTGAAGAGATACCCGTTTTGGTGGAATTTAAATGGTGAGATAAATGAAAGTGGTTATTTATTCGATGGTATTGGTTGTCATGTTCTCGGGAGGAATAAAAGCACAAGTTGGCCTCATCGGGGTAAGTGCCGACTCTTCTGTGATGCGTTTATCCATGAAAGACGGGCGGTCAAATAATCCTGCTGCTTTTTATACGGTCCTTAACGAAGCCGGAAAACCGATTTCCGTAACCGATATCAACGGTAGAGTAACCCTGAAAACCGGTATATCTGTTACTGTGAGAAGCTATTTTAGTAGGGATACTTCCTTTATGGTGCCGGATCAGCCTGAATTTTCAGTGTCGCTTAGGCCGGAAGTTATTGATTTGGAGGAAGTAGAGGTAACTTCCTATACAGTGGAAAAGCTGATGACGCTTGCAGGCCGGGATTTTAGCTCAAGGTATCCCTCCTCTCCACTTCTTTACCATATAAATGCCCATAGCTACATCAAAGACCGAAAAAATTTCTTGGAGTTTTATCAAATGGACGGGTTGGCCTTATTGTCGGGCAACCGGAACTGGTCCAAATGGAGTTTTGCTCCCGGCGGCGAGCCGGATGCTTACTTCTATCTTCTACCATTGGAACAGCGTATGAGTGACCGTCTGGACTATAATGGCGAACCAATTCCCTATGCGTCCTTCAACGATAGTGGAGCCACTAGATGGGTAGTGATGCCATTTATGTCCCGTCCGGTATTCCGGGCGCTGGAAATTTGCGGGCCGATGTTTATGAAAAACCAAAAGTACTACGAGTTTGCCTACAACTACCATGAAGAAACAGATGAATACTACTTGGTACAATTCAAAACCAAAGAGAGATTCAGGCGGGAGGATAACAAAAATATCTTCTTGATCGGGGAGGGGAGTCTGTTGATAGATAAAACCAACCTGAAGATCACAGAAGTAAACTTTGAATTTTCCCAATACCATGATGTCAATTTCGAGATCAACCGTGAAGGCAGGAGAAAGGATGTGGCCGGTGAAATCCGCGTGCGCTATTCAGGAGGTGAAGTTTCCACCCCTTCGGAGCTTGAATTCACCTGTTATTATGTGGGGGATAATTGGTATAGCCCAAGGGAAGATCCGGTAGGTCACGGGATTGAAAGGTACGAGAAAATAAGATTTGGCCATCATACAGATAATCCGTTGAAGGAAGATATGCAACAGGTTGTCAGATCATTTGCCTTTGTGGGGATGAATTCCCAGGCGGTTTATGGTAGCGACTTTTGGCGGAAAGACCAATATGTGCTGCCTACCTTGAATAGAGAAATATCCAAGTCACTGTCAAACAAGATATCCTTGGAAAAGCAATTCCGGAATAATTCAGGAAAAAGATGGAAAGAATGGGACAGTGCCAGGGATACCCCTCAAAGTGTTTTTCCTGAGGCGATAGGTTTTGATGAAGCGGTGGAGAAGCACGAGGGTTTGATAAATGAGATAAGGGAGAAGCGATTTAGGGATGTGTATGATTATCTTAGGGCTAAAGAAGATGAAAGTAATTAGGATAGCAATCTTAATGGTAGTTTTATGTTGCTTTTTTAGCCAAAGCATAGCTCAAGGATACCTTAGAACCAGAAAAACAGATTCATTGAAGTTTGAAAGGACATTGTATGATTTTGGGGAAATAACCGAGGGAAGCGTGATCCGCCATAAATTCGAATTCATGAATGGATACAATAGGGTAATTAATCTTACGCTTTTGGAAAAATCTTGTAATTGCACCAATGTAATCTTGGGGAAAAGTGATTTAAACACTCATGACCAAAGTTTCTTAGAATTAATTGTCGATACTGATGGAAAGTGTGGGGCATTTTATTCAAATGTGATCATTTCAGCAAATACCCATCAGAAATTCTACAAAATAGGTATAAAAGGCAATGTCATCAATTGCAAAAATGATGCTATCAAGTAGTTAAAAATTATAATCATTAGCTCCGAAAAAAGAGTTTGGTAAAAAAATGTATTCAAGTTTCTTCTTTTAAAAGGTGATTTTTTTGTTGGCATTTGCCACACTGAATGGTCATTATTCAATGAATGCCTGTTAAGAATTTATCAAGATAGCCATAAGTGGGAAAACCAGACGTACGGTTTGACCAGCGGAAACGTTTTGAATTTTAAGAACTATGCGAAAGGCCACCAGTTATAATTCACTGTATCAAGGATTATCTGAAAATAGCGAAATACTTGCAACTGTCGGTTTTTTTTTTTCAATTTAGATTCCATCAAATCAATGTTTTAAATAAACCCATAAAATCATGAAAAGATGGATTAAAAGTTCAAAAAAAGGAATGGCAGTCTTAGGGGCTGTAGCCTTTATGTTGGTGGCCGGCTGGCAGTTTGGTTTCAGTGGTACGGAAAAAGTGTTTACGGAGATTGGTCTGGCGTTGGAGCATTCGGTAGCTGGGAGTTCTGGATTGTATTATAAGGATTATGAATTATGTAGTCGGTATGGATATAGTTGTCAGGAATTAGTTTACAAATGTAAATTCATTGGATCACTTCCCTGCGATGTTTCAGGTCAAATTCCTTGCTCGGAGATTTGTTAAGATGGTTAAATGTGCGATTGGAATTCCTAGTGAATAATCTGTAAGGTTATCCAAACATTTGATGAATAAAAGCTTAAATAAATGTTTAGGTATCTCATCATTTTTTGCTATTTAAAGGATTTGAAAATAATTATTCTAAAAAATATTGGGTTCATCGTCAGATGAGCCCATTATTACCTTTACAACATGCGTCAATTTGTAAATTCGAATTTTCTTTTAGGCTGTTGCGTTTTTGCTTCATTTGCGATCAGTTCCTGTAAACTAAGTAAGGAAGAATCAAGGGAGAGTGATAACGTTGAAGTTGAACAAATTTCGGTTGAAGTTGATTTTGATGTGAAACTAAGTTCCTTTATAAGAGAAATTGTTTACCTTCCGATTGATAGTCAGGCTAATATTGGCTTCGTAGATAAGATGTTGTCTTTTAAAAACTATATCATTCTGGGTGATTTTGATCAATCCCAAACGATATCCATAATGGATGAAGATTTTCGACTCCTTGCTTCAATTTCCAACTTTGGAGAAGGACCGGGAGAATATAATTATATCGCTGATGTAACCATTAATGAAGCATTGCAAAGTATAGATTTGCTATCATTTCGAAAAGTGTTAAGATACGATTTTTCAGGCAAATTTATAGAGGAGTTTACCACACCCGCCGTTTTCACAAAGTTTCAAAGTCATGGCGATGGTGGTTATCTGGTTTACCAACCTTCTGCAATGCATGTTTCACTTAAAGGAGAGGATAATGGTTTATTATTGTCTTACTGGAATCCGTATACGAAAAGTCTAACATCTTTTTTTCCAGATATTTACGGTGGTCAGCTACCGATGATTTCCGAAAGGAGAAATCTGATCAAGGAAAATGATGAATATTATTTTTCAATGACCTTATCGGATACCTTGTTTAAGTTCGACAGTAAAAGCATCCTTCGGAAAAAGCTTTTTATTGATTTTGATGGTAAAAATGTGCCACCAAAAACCTTTTCGGATAATGAATCAATAATGGAAATAATGAATAGTAGGGAATTTAAAGAAAAGTACATCTTTCATGTGGCAAATTTGATGGTTGATGATAACAAGCTGATCTCCGGATTCCAGGGAATTGGCCGGACACATGGTTTTTTTATCTATGACTTTATCTCCCGTGATGTTATATCCTCTTTCTCGGCAGAAAATGACATAGATAGGGGGTTAGCTTTTTTTATTCCGATGTTATTCAAAGACAATGTGATTTATAGTGTCCATGAATACGATTATTTTCTTGAACACTATAGAAAGAATAAATATAAGTTTGAGGGGGAATCCAATCCATTTACCCAGTTACTTAGCGAAGCGAATCGGAATCCACTTTTTGTAGGTGTTAAATATATCTTAAAATAGAGGTTGATTTTCAATTACTTGTCGCAAAAATTTGGAATTAAGCCCCGTCAAATTGTGGTGATGTTTCCATTTGAACCCAATGTGATGAATTTCACGCAGCGACTGAATAAGTTTCACACCAAGCTCGCAACGATTTCCACGCTACGCTCGCCACGAAGATTACCATCTCATCCAGCGGCTATTCTACCAAACTAAAAAGAGGGAAGCGAATGCAAACTTTTTATAGCCTAGAATCCACGTTGCGTCCTTTGCGCTAATCGCTGCGCCCATTGCGTGAAATAAATGGAATTAATAGAAAGAAAATAGGATTGGGATTGAGCCATTGAAATGGCTTGTAAGAAAACTCCGTTTCTATAGTAAATAAGTGATAGATGGGTGTAGCGGGATTCTAAACTCAGAGAGGGGAATGTGAATTCCCCTTTTTTTTAAAAAATAGTTGCAACTGTCATATTTTTTTATTCAATTTAACTGCCATCAAATCAATGTTCTACTTAAACGCAATAAGATCATAAAGAAATGGATTAAAAGTTCAAAAAAAGGAATGGCAGTTCTGGGTGCTGTAGCCTTTATGCTGGTAGCCGGCTTGCAGTTTGGTGTTAGTGGAACTGAAGCGGTGTTCTCAGAGACGGAGGTGGCTTTGGAAAAGGCGATTGCGGGTTCAGGAAATGAGAGTTGCAAATGGAAACAATTCGATTGTCCAGGTAGGTTTGGTGGCTCATTCCAAGCCTTTGTGTTAATGGGGATGGTAATCAATGTACTTGTGGTCGGGTTACAAGAGAATGTTAAATTATTAAGGGTTACTTACTTTTTAGCAACCCTTTTTTTCAATAATTAAAAGTTAACAATTGATATGGAAAAACGAAACATATATTGTATTACATGTCTTTTTTACCTTTTTTTTTGCGCACAACAACAAAATATATGGGTTCCAGCATTACGAGAGTTATCCGTAAATTTAAATGATGAAATAAAATCCGTCCAATTTTCGGAATTGGTTAGGGAAGCCGCAAAATTTATTTTTTTGGAAACTAACGAGACATGCCTAATTGGCAAAATAGATAAGGTAATATTTACAGAAAAGTATATTTATATCTTGGATACATTTATTTCGGAAGCTGTATTTATTTTTGATAAAGAAGGGAAATTTGTCAAAAAACTTGCCTCACAGGGAGAAGGGCCAAACGAATACATTAGGCCCATGGATATAGTGGTAGAAGAAGAAAAGGTATGGATCTTGGATAACGGAAGAACAATAAAAATCTTTGATTTTTCTGGTACCAAGGTAGATGAAATCGATTTGACTACATTTAGTGCCATAAAATTCGATAGCTTAAAAGAGGCAAAGGTTTTTGCTTTTATTTCCGGCGATATTGATGACAATCTAATTATAGCAGATAAAAATGGTGGTAAAATAGGTTCTTACTTTCCCTACCTGAGCAGAAGGGTTGTTCGTGTAATCATTAATCCTATTTTTAAAAACTATTCTGATGATAAAATAATCTACAGGAGGGAATTTAACGATACATTGTATGCCATAAATTCAGATGGCCTATTAAATCCTTATATACATATCAATTATGGTGAGTATACATTAGGTAAGGAATTTGATGTTGATAACCTTTCAGATGAAAATTTAAAAAAATATTCATTAACCCTAAACTATTATGAAAACCTAAACAATGAATATTTGGTATTTTCTCAAAACAATGACTTTTGGATCAGAATTTATGACAAGGCAGGTGACATTTCAAAGCTGTTTAAGTATACCACTTATGAAAATGACCTTACCATCGAAAAAGATTCTTACATCATAGGTACGACCAAGGATCATTTCATTTACCAGGTAAATCCCAATAGTTTGAAACCTCATGAAGAATCAATCAATTCAAGTGAAAACAAACTTCTTTCACCTGAATTTTTAGATAACCTAAGTAAATTGAAGGCAGATGACAACCCTGTTTTAATGCTTGTGGCATATGATTTTAGTTTGAAATAAGGATTGAGAGCGCAAGTCAATCTCTTTAAATTGACTAATGCGTTGTTAAAATGAGGAGAAATTATCGCTTTTTTGTCTGAGGTTGCTGGAGGAACGATTGCTCCTGAGAGTATTCTATTAGCCATAGGCAGGAAATTGTGGCAATCCGGTACTTTATCGAAATCACATTGATTGATGAGCAACAGGTAAAAATGGGCCTTAATTTATAGCCTATTTTTGGTGATGTGGGTCATTCCCCTGTTATTTTATTCGATGAATTTAATTTGTCATCAGACCATTTTGCAGGATTGTTAATGATGTATTGTGATATGGTTTGATACGATTTTTCGTTACGGACAATGTGTTCCCAATAATTTCGTTGAAACAATTTGCCATCAAATGGTTCCCAATTATTGTTTTTTACGCCGCGGATATATTCTACCGTAACAATAGATTGAAATGCCCCAACCATATCCCCCACGGTTTTGACCGTAGGGGCAATCCCTTGTGGTTGCCCTTTTTGATCCGAAATACCGGATGGTTTTTGATCCGAAATACCGGATGGTT
>JBBQXZ010000155.1:0-11288 GCA_038209145.1 Cytophagales bacterium
TGACTAAACATGTAGACGGTACGGTGTTTCCCTATCTGGACGAGGGTTCGAATCCCTCCAGCTCCACCTAAAATTCCCCCGTCCCCCTAAAACTCTTTAGTTTTAGGGGGACGGGGGAATTTTGTTTTAGGGGGTAATTGGGGTTATAACCTTGTTCAGGGTAGTCTATATATTTATTGCTATTGGTATACGGATGAAGTTGTTTGTTATTCCTTTTCCAGCTTTTTCTTTTGCCAAAATAGTACGCCGAAAGCATACTTGTCCAAATGTTTTTGCCAACACTTCTCAGGAAGCCGCTAATCTCTAAAAATGGTGCTATTTTCGATTCAAGCCTTGACCTGCAAGTATTAATATCTTCTGGGACAACTGCTGATACTTTATAAAATTAAAGAGCTTGTAATCTGTTGTAAGCTTTGGTGATAAAATTAGGATTTGCAAAAAGATTTTTCTTTATATTACTCCAATGTTCTATTTTCTCTCTGATGCCTGATTCAGTTTGTAAATCAAATTTCTGATGTAAATAATGTACGGTAGACAATAACTTTAAAGCAAAATTTGAATAATACCCTTTCAGAAAGGTTTTGGTCTTATTGACGATGTGAAGAAACTCTTTATTTTCGGGTAAATTCAAATATCCTTGTACTTCCTTTTCGCCATCCATGATCAATTCCAATGTCTCAAAAGGCTTTTTGTCCATTGAGGAAAAGACCATAATTTAGCTGCCATTAAGGTAATACAACACATGCCTTACTTTCCCAGCGTATGGTCCGTAAAAGTTTTCCCCAAAATCAAGCCTCATTACTTTTTCACCTCCAAATTTCCGTAAAAAGTACGCCACTTTCTCAGCAGAACACGCTGAGACAATTTCCCCATTTTTGACTAATTCATATAACATAGCCAATAACATGGCCCTGGCGGGAGTTGGCCTGGCTCTTTCTTTTTTTATGCGCTTCTTTGATTTTGCTGTTGGACTCGTAAATGATTATTTCAGCATCAATATTTGTTAAATATTCCTGTATAAACCCTTTACTTTTTCCCAACATAAACCTCCTTGCCCAGCACCCAAAGGGGGAATAGAAATAAACTTGATTTTACCTTCTTTGATAATTCCCTTTAAATCTTTGAGTCCTTCTTCTATATATGGGTATTCCGACGGTTTTCTCCACGTTGTTTTTGTTGGGAAATTGATGATGATTTTTACCCCCTCCAATAGGGATTTATCCTTTACAACAAGTAATTTTCCTATTTTGACTTCTCCCTCTTCGCAAACTTTTTTGTAAACGCTATAATCTATGTGGAAAAGCCTTTTTGAACTGAAGGGCACTTCCTTTACCCATTACCCATTACCCCTTCGGTATTGACGATATTGACTAAAGCTTCGGCTTTGTTTTCTAGCATATTCCCTGTTACAAATTCCATCTATTTAAACGTAATAGTTTTGTTTGACAACTACTTGCTTTTCGTGTATTCCCATATCTAATAATCAATTTTTTGAAGTTTCACTAAACACAACGTATGCTTTTAATACCTCAAAACCTGAGTTCTCTTGTTTTTTACGCTTTAATTTGCAACCACAATAGCCAATCAACAAGTTGTCTAAATTCCACCCAAGAACCAATATTTCGTAAAACAACCTTCCTCAAAAACTCCAGCGGAGTGGCCGATTTGGTAGCCCTGGGTTTCAACCCAGGGTAACAAATAGCGCAAATCTCCCCGTTTTGGCCGCATGCCTCCCAAGACGGCCAACCCAATCCCGCCAAAACCCCAAAAAGGTTGATCTGAGATCCTAGATTTGGAAACAGAATCGATATCGGAAATAATTTAACTAGATGAGTGTATTGCAAGTTTGACGAATAATCAAGCTCAGTTTTTAAGAAGAGATCCCCCCAATACTAACCATTCTGTATCTTCTCTTCTCTTTCAATCAATATCTCTATCTGATTTCATATATTTTGGATAAACATCCTTTTTTGGGACTATCTCATCAATTGCCATCTAATTATTACGAAAAAGTATTCAGTTAAAGAGTCTATGGCATGTCCGTTGGTGAAAATCAACTCATTTCCTATTTCAACAATTTGTATTCTTGATATCTGGAAAGGATGGATTCTTACCTCTTTCTTTTAAGGGAAATCAAAGTGAAAGTGGTAGCGTTAGTCAGAATAGGGTTTTTTCCTGAGGTGTCGGTTTCTCAAAGGAGTTCACCTAAGCCTATGCAGATCGCATTAAATCCAAACCGTAACATCCAGTGTGCTTTGCATCATACAATAAACACCATAAATAAAAAGATTTGAATGTATTCCGAGGATGGATGGGAGAGAAAAAATCCATTTTTTATTTGTGGTTATCGCTGCGAAACAAATCATATTATAAATTTCATAATAGCACCTTTTCATCGGAAAACGGAACAACCCAAATAGACCACCTAATTATTTTTATTTTTCGCAGTCATTCCTGCACGTAAAGGATGCCGTTATTCGTAGGTACATTGCACCGGTTGGAATATTATGGTATCTTCGATAACGAATTCCCATGACGGGCACACACATCACTTTGGAAATTGACAAAATTCGTGAGCATGCTAAGACTGATATTTATTTATATGGCGGCGGCAGTTTGCGGGTTAGCTATTGGAATATGTAACCCCATTTCTATTCTAAGTTCCTCCTAAACTCTCCTAATCAAAAAGACATTGGGTAAAATCAAAATTTTAATTGTAGAAGATGAGTTGGTGATTGCGGAGGACCTCAAGGACATTTTGGAGGAACTGGGCTATGTAGTCTGTGGAATAGCCATCAGTGCCAGGGAAGCATTGATACTGATTGAGGAGCAGTCTCCGGATTTGGCGTTGTTGGACATTCAGATCAAAGGTGGCAAAGACGGCATAGAGCTCGCCGCAGAGATCAATGAACAATATCATTTACCGTTTATCATGCTGACATCATATTCGGATATGCAGACACTTAACCGGGCCAAGGAAGTGTATCCTTATGGTTATTTGGTCAAACCATTTAATGAAAAAGATATTTTGGTTTGCATAGAAGTGGCCATGGCCAATTTTGCCAAGGAACAGACTAAAAAAGCCAACGAAGACAAATCAGAAGATTTTGTTCTCAATGACAGCATGTTTATCCGTACCAATGGCATGCTGGTCAAACTCAAGCTGAAAGAAATCATTTATTTTGAGGCGGATGCCAATTATACACATGTGCATACCAAGGATAAAAAATTTGTGATCCGATCCATTCTCAAAGAGCTGGAAGGCAAGCTGGATGCCAAAAGGTTTGTCAGGGTTCATAAATCATATTTGATTAATTTAGGAGAAATCGACAGCATTCAATCCGAATCTGTCCAAATCGCAGGGAAAGAGATCCCCATCAGCCGAAATCAGTACAGTTGGCTGCTGCACCAAATCAGAATGCTCTAATTTTCTTGTTTGACATTTTAGCACACTTCTTTCACAATTCATGCTCGTTGTTCCCTATGTTAGGTAACGATGCAGTGTTTTCAGGTAAATTCATTTATAATTTTCTACAAACAAAATTAAATGAATCATGAAGACCCCCGTAATAGTATTCACTTTCACCTTCTTGACAGTATTTTCGGTAATTGCTCAGGAAGATAATCTAATTTCAGAAAACACCCTGTCCAATGAGGAGGTGGTAAAAATGAGAAGTATGGAACTGCCTACTTACAGGGGAGGTATCGAAGCGATGCACACTTTTGTCCATGAGGAAATAAAATATCCAGAATTGGCATTTAATCAGGGAGTTGAAGGGGTGGTGATGGTTAATTTCAGAATTTCCAAAGAAGGAAAAATTCTAAATCCCTATATTTCCAAAAGCATTCATCCTGCCTTAGATCAAGAAGCACTAAGGTTAGTCAAGGACATGCCAAATTGGACCCCTGCACTACAAAACGGGGAACCCCAAGAAGTTGCCTATCAACTCCCAATCAGGTTTGCGTTAACAAACTAACGACCTATTGCATAAGGTATATCACAACTAACTGTCTTTTGCCTCAAAAGACAGTTTTTGATATTTGAGGAAACAGGATTTTAAATGACATTTCACTTTATGATCAAACTTGAGTATATTTCTACATCCATAATGTATTTTTATCCAATGAATTCAATCATTTGTTATGGATTTTTGAAATCTCAATAAAAAAAACAGATGATATGAAATTCACGGTTTTGCTCTTTATAGCCTTAATGGTTCACAGTTTGGCATTCCCACAAGGATCCAAGTGGATGCAGGATTCTCTAGCCTATTATCAACAAAGCTATCAAAAGCACCTGAAAGCGGGAGACTTGAAAGAGATGAAAGCGGTGGTTTCTAAAATAGAGAAGAAGGGTGTTGAAAGCCTTGACCCTTTGTTCTTTGATTTTTTCAACAACGCTATCAGTGACCCACAAGTAGCTAATTTACCTGAAGTTCTTGGTGATCTTCACAAAAGTTTGGGAATACTTGAATTTTATAGAGGTAATTTCAAATCCGCCCAACTCATTTTTGCAAGAGCAAAAGGATTTTACCTGAAGGACGGTAAGGTGAGGGAAGCAGCAGGTATGGCGATGAACTTAGGTGTTATGCAGGAAAAATCAGGACTTTATGATTCGGCTATAAATAATTACCTCCAGACTATCCCCATTTTCGAATCCCTGAATGATGTAAAGTCTCTAAGTAATGTGTATGAGAACATTGGATTGGTCAATTACTACCAGTCACAATTCAATACGGCCATGATTTATTTTGAAAAGACAGACTCACTTTTAAGCAGTTACCTGGATTCTATGGAAGTGAGATGGATTGGGTTTTATATGAACAGGAATTTGGTACTTGTGGAACTAAACAGACATGATGAAGGCCTGGAAATGTTGCTGAAAGCACTTCGGATTGCCGAAAAAAACCAACATGAATTTTACGTCAGCAAACTGAGTGCAATGATGGCAGGTATCTATGAGTTCAAGGGTGAAACCGAGAAACAATACAAAGCCTTATTAAAGAGCAAGGTCTTTTTTGATAAAAGCGAAAACAAATCCGAAATAGCCAGTCTTGATTATAAAATGGCCAGTTATCAATATCAACATGGAAGCAGAGACTCTGCCACCTATTTCGCACAGAAAAGTTTCCAATACTATAAGGATAGCGGTCTCGGGGAAAAAATGGGAATGGTATTGAACATGATGGGCAATATGGAATTTACCATAAAGGACTACAAGAAAGCGTTACGGTTTTATGAACAATCTTTGGAATATATTAAAAATGAGAATACCCAATCCTATGCCGGTTTTTTGTTTAATATGGGATATGCCCTACACAAAGAAGGCAGCCATGATAAAGCTTTGGGGTTTATAGAAAGGTCTCTTACTATCAGCAAGCAATTGAATGATTTTAAGGGTATCCATGAGTCCTATCAAGGGCTGTATGAAATCTATCAGAGCAAGGGTGATTTTAGAAATGCTTTTGAATTTTTGACGATGTTTCATGCATACGAAGATTCAATATTCAATGAGACAAAAAACAGGCAGTTGTCAGAACTTGAAACACAATATGAATCAGAGAAAAAGGACCAAACTATCGCCGTGCTAAAAAGTGAAAAGGAAATTCAGGAACTCCGCACTCAAAAGCAACAGGCTCAGATAAATCTAAGCATTGGAGGTTTGATTTTGTTTTTGGGTGTGGCTGGATTGTTTTTCAGGCTTGCCAAAATCAGGAAAAAACACAACCATACCTTAGAGTTAAAAAACAAGGAAATAGCCAAGCAAAATGGGGAGAGGGAATTGCTGTTGAGAGAAATACACCATAGGGTAAAAAACAACCTACAAATCATTTCCAGTCTTCTGAGTTTGCAGACACGGGGCCTTCAGGATGCCAAAGTCAAGGATGCCATGAAGGAAAGCCAAAGCAGAGTGAAGACGATGGCCTTGATCCATGAGAAACTTTACCAATACGAAAACCTGTCCAAAATAAATATGCAGGAATATATGCGCCAATTGAGTGACTTTTTGACGCAGACTTACAGATCCGACAAGCAGATTGTCATCCATATAGCCGCAGACGAGATCAATCTGGATATGGATATGGCTATTCCAATAGGCTTGATTACAAACGAACTGCTATCCAATTCCCTGAAATATGCTTTTGAGAAAATGGAGTTTGGGCAGATCAATATCACCTTTTCTCAGTCTGAACCCGGGTCTTACAAGCTATTGGTGGAAGATAATGGAAAAGGGTTGGATGAAAATCTGGACATAGAAAAAACCAAGTCACTGGGTTTGAAACTTGTGCGTACCCTCACCCGGCAGATCAACGGGCAACTTAAAATAAGTTCCAACCCAGGGGCATCTTTTGAAATATATTTCAAAGAAATAAGATTAGCTGCTTGAATTGCCGGGTAAAGTGATTTGGAAAATTGGCTAAAAAGCTGAATGCAGATTTGATGGGAGTCCATCCATGTCAATGGAGTCCCAATAGGAGATGAAAACACCCTACATGGAAATCACCAATTTCCTTACATAAAAACCGCAATATATTATTTATTGTAATTTTTTACAAAAAGAAAAACCAAAACAATTACCAACCTTTAGTCCACTTGGGAAGGAATTGTAAAATACCAACTCCGGCCTTGGTATTCTCTAATGCCTTTTAAATTCAAGCTGTGTACCTTTTTTTTTGGATTAACTCAAGAGAAAAAAACTATTGCGATTGAAAGGCAAGTATAAAATTATAGAGGTCGCAACTTAGGGACATATAATTTGGACATGGGAAATTTTGTCCGCTTGGACCATTCTTTTAATCAAGTTGTTGAAAACCGTGGCTTTGCATTGAGACATGTTGAGGCGATAACTGATTTCATTCAGGTACCACTCTATGAGCTTTTCGCTTACCCGTGAATAGGTGGTGCTGTTCCGGTATTTGACTTGATGGATCATCGTGTGCAGTGCTTTGAAGTTAAACCCTTGTTGCTCGGGATCTGCTTTATTTGATAATTCTTGGATATAGGGCCGTATCCACGCCATTCATCCGGGGTTATATTTGCCTGTGTACTGATGTGTTTTTCAAATATAACAGACAGTTAGAGCGATAGTTTTATTCAGTTTTCTCCTAAAAAATGTTTATAGGCACGCTGGGGTTGACTAGTTTATTTTTTCAATTGAAGGACCTTTAAAAGGGAAAAACATAAATGTTCCTCTCATCAAAGGGGTGCTTTTTGAAATAGATTCAAAAAGCCTTCCCAAACTCAATCTGAGTACTTTTCATCAAATTTTCATATAAAATTTGACCCAAATCAATATAGTATATTTAAAAATATTTTAATTTATATTTGAAAAAAAATATTTTTTTCTTTGATTTAAAAATTAATTACCACATATTGTTAAAGTTAAGAAAAAGACAGTGATTTAAACGCTTCTTATTATTAGCGGATTATTGTTTTTCTATGATGTAGAATAGGACAATCCTAATTTCCTTCCAACTGGAATATTTTCGTTTTATCTAGGTTTTTTGTTATGTTCAATTCAAAAATGTTCAATCATGGTTTAAAAAAACAGGACAACATAATGCGGAACCTTTTGATGGAATTTAAGAGGTTTTTCCAAATCTATAAAAAAGTGCGTTTTTACATTTAAAGGATTAATAAAAACCCCATAATTATGAAAAAAAGAATACTAATCCATCCTACTGGGATAGGGAAAGCTTCCATCGGGATGGCAATAGCCTTGTTTTTTGGGACCAGTGTAAATGCCCAGAAAATGACTGTATTGACCCAGCAAATTGGTATCGTTACACCTCCCATAAACAAATATGCATCCAGGTCAGGGATGGATTTTTCAACAAGCAACTCGGGATTATCAATAACTACCCTACCAATAACAAAGAATGTGGTTGATGTGGTAATCAGGGGAATGGTGCTGGACAAAGACGGTTTACCTCTTCCCGGCGTAACAGTGACCGTACCTGGCGCCTCATACGGGACTGTTACAGATCTTGATGGAAATTATTCCATTACGGTTCCAGAAGGTTCTTCCCTAGTTTTCTCCTTTATAGGATTTGAAAAACAAACGGTGCTTGTGGGTAATAAAAGCACCATTGATGTTACCCTGATTGAAGAATTATCCTCTTTAGATGAAGTGGTGGTCATTGGTTATGGTACCCAAGAGAGAAGGGATATTTCCTCAGCCATTTCATCTGTTTCTGCCAGTGATCTTAAGGACAGGCCAAACTCAAACTTTGCCCAGTCTATTCAGGGCAGAATGGCCGGTGTGAGGGTTTCAAACAACAATACCGCTCCTGGTGGTGGATCCAATATTATAATTAGGGGTGTAAGCTCTATCAATGCCAGCAACAGTCCTTTGATTGTAATTGACGGATTCCCTATAAAAGATGGGTATAACAAAACAGAGAACCCGTTAAATTCTATAAACCCCGCAGATATTGAATCCATTGAGGTATTGAAAGATGCTTCTTCCAGTGCCATTTATGGTACACAGGCTGCTAACGGGGTTATTTTGGTTACAACAAAAAAAGGGAAATCAGGAAAACCCGCCATAACGGTAAATGCCAGTTCAGGCATTCAATCCATGCTTAATAAGGTGGATGTGTTGAATAGGGACCAATTTTTGCAAATGATGGATGAATCAAGGGCGGCTGCGTACATTATCGAGGATCCCAATTTTGGCACCAACAATCCAGAAGCTGCTCTATGGCAATGGACGGATTCCGATGAAACAAGGATTTCCAACTGGAGAAACTTTTCCAGAAATAAAGATGGTATGCAAGATCCCTATGAAATGTTTTATAGGTGGATCACCGTTACCGACACCACCAAAAACAGCCCCCATAATACCGATTGGCAGGATGTGATCAGCCGAATGGGAAGAGTAGATGATATCCAACTTTCCGCTGCGGGTGGTACTGACAATGTAAGTTATAGGGTATCCGGAGGCTATTTTAACCAAGAAGGGATCATCAAAGCTTCTGGTTATGAACGTTTCTCCATGAGAGCCAATATAGATATCAAGGTTAACGAATGGTTAAAGATGGGTGTTATGTTAGCTCCTTCCATTGAAACTACCGATGTACTGTCCAATACCGAAGGTGGTTCCAGCAACAATCCTTTTTACAATGCACTGTCCTTGCCACCCATTTGGGCTCCCACAGATGAAAATGGCGTGCCTCACTATTATGGTACTGAATCCACTTATGATAACCCCTGGTTTTGGAATTTGGATTTTGCAGTTAACCCCTTATCCACCTTCACGATCAAGGATACCAGAAAGACCATCAAAAACCTGGCTACCCTATATGGGGAGTTCAAGCTTTTAGAGGACCTGACATTCCGTTCAGAGTTCCATACGCAGATCAGGTTCTGGGAGAGGGATTATTTTCTTCCCAATTCAATGCCAAATACCGAACAACCTTTCTCTAGGTCGAGGGGTATCCATCAAATGGACAACCATTTCATGTGGAATTCCCAAAACTTCCTGACCTATACCAAGAAGTTCCAAGACCATTCCCTGAATGCCATGATTGGATATTCTGTGGATGAAGCAATTTATAGAAGTTCTTATATTAACAAGTATGATTATCCCACAGATTTGCTCCCTACTCTTAATCAGGGCGTTACCATAGTAGACGGTCAAAATGATGCAAGGACAAATCAGTCCAGTGAAACCATGATCGGTAGTTTTGCCAGGGTAATGTATAATTACAACAGTAAATATTATTTTACTGGGAGTATCCGACGTGATGGTTCTTCCAAGTTTGGTGAAGAAAACAAGTGGGGTGTTTTCCCATCTTTTTCATTGGCATGGCGTGCCTCAGATGAAGCGTTCTTTGATCCCTTGAGGAGATATATCAGCGATCTGAAAATCCGCGGTGGCTGGGGTATAATTGGTAATGCCGGAATCAGTAATTATTTGGCTTTAAGTACGCTGAATTCGGGAGCTTATGTATTTGGTTCAGGCTCCACTATCGCCCCTTCTTATGTTGATGGTAAAGTAGCAAATGCGTCTCTGGGATGGGAAGAAACCACAGATTATGGCATTGGGACGGATGTAGAAATTCTTGACAGCAGGGTGATCTTCAGTATGGATTACTTCTATAGGCAGACTGACAACATGTTGTTCAATATGCCATTGCCGATTATTACCGGATTTGGTTCCTATATGGCCAATGTGGGTTCCATGCGTAATAGGGGATTTGAATATTCCATTACCACCCGCAACCTCACCGGGAAATTTAATTGGCGGACCAGTGCCAACTTATCCTATTACCGCAACCGGGTATTGGATCTTGGAAAAGACAAACGTCCCATCATCACCAACAATGGCTATACCAGCGAGGGTAGGCCATTGGCAGGCATCTGGGGCTATCATAACCTCGGTGCATACAATGATTGGGAAGATGTGAAAACCTCCCCAATCTTCAATCCTCAGCAGTCTATATGGGCCAACAGGTCCAATCCAGGAACACCCAAGGCTGCGGATGTAAATGGGGATGGCATCCTAAATGCGGCTGACCAGACAATTATCGGCCAGAATACTCCCGATTTCATATGGGGCATGACCAATGATTTCGGTTATAAAAATTTCGACTTTTCTGTTCAGGTAAATGGAGTGCAAGGAGGTGACCTTTCAATGGTTGAATTTGAAAGCATGTTGGGAAGAGGGGGAGGAAGAAGAAGCATGACCGTTGAATATTTCGAAAATTACTGGAGGCCCAACCAAACTGACGCAAGGTATGCCACCCCAATCAGAAAAAGCTCCGATGGGGCCAGTGCTTCCGGTAGTTTGGTCTTCAAAGGCACGTATGTAAATATCCAGAACGTGATTTTGGGGTATACCTTGCCCAGTCAAATTGCCAGCAGGGCTAAGATTTCCAATTTGCGTATGTACCTGAGTGTACAAAATGCTTTTTTCTTTACCAATTATCCAGGCTATAACCCAGAGGTAAACTTTCAAGGAGATTCTGCTCTTTCTCAAGGGATTGACCGTGGTGCCTATCCTTTAGCCAGGACGGTTTCCTTTGGAATCAATTTAGCTATATAAAATGAACTATATTATGAAGAAATTATTTTCATTGATCATATTTACTGCCACTTTGGTTTCCTGTTCGGAGGATTTCTTAGACAGGCAGCCGGAGGATACCTTGTCAACTGGGGCCTTTTTCAACAATCCCAGTGAGATCAAGGCTGGTTTAGTTGCTTGTTATGAACCTTTGCAAGCAATTTATTCCCGGAATGAACTTCCCCAATACGTCGAAATTATTGCAGATGATGGGAGGGTT
>JBBQXZ010000156.1:0-11243 GCA_038209145.1 Cytophagales bacterium
AGTGGCGGGTTTAAGGGGGATTCCAATTTTGAAGGACATTCGTATAACATTTGGTTTGGAAGCATACTTATCGGCCGCAGTATTGTAGGCATACAGGCTGGCGATACCAACCGCCTTGTTGGCTATCTGCAGGAAAAGCAGGGTGCCTCCTCCATCAAGGGAGTGGCCAAGGGAAATATGGGGGCCGTCTTGTTGCATGCAGCGGCTTTTAATCCGGCTATTTCCAGTGTGGCATTAATTGATCCCCTGATGTCCTATCGAGGCATTGTCACAAATCCCCACTATGACCCAGCTACTATCGAATATACCGTGGCAGGTGCTTTATCGGCCTATGATTTGCCCGGCTTGGTGGAATCTTTGGCAGACCGCAATCCCCTGATCCTCCATACAAAAGAAATGACTATGCCGCAAACAAACTTGCAGCAGGAACAATTTAGAAATTCACCTGTATCTCCAGGTATACCCTCCCTTTCTGTAAATTCCGAGAAAGAAAGGAGGGAGGCACTTAGAAGATGGTTGGGGGAATAACCTATTGGTAACTGTTGATATTGGATTTATTTGGAAAATTAGCAGGAGTATGGCCCATGGCCGAAATATGGCAGGAATGATACCAAATGAGGATTAAACTATAATAACCAGGGGTCAGGCAGTTTAGGAAGGGTATTTTCCAGTAGGATCTGTATCCGTCAGAGAAGGGGGTAAATATTATTTGAAAAGAACCAATGTCTGACCTTACGTCACCGATCGCCCTCTTCTTCTGGAGAGGAAAGGGGTAAGGCAGTTGAGAATGAATATTTCATAATTGGAAAACTTGCCAATCTGAATAAGGTTTTTGGCGAGACGATAGTTGATAGATCAGCAAGATCAAATAGACATAGTAGTGTCTTATCATGGCCTCACCAATAATTTTTTTTACCGTTTCGATAAATTCCCTTCTGTCCAATTCAGAAAATACGTGTTTATTTTAGGGAGGATTTAAATTTTGTGATCAATTTGAAAGGAATTTTTTGCTCCTAAATTGGGTTAAGGTATAGATATGTTTTAATTTTGACTTAGTCTTGATAAATATAACAAACCACATCCATTGATACGTACAGCAGCAACACTTCACCAAGGTGAGGAATCCGTAATTGAAAGTATTGGCGATTCCGACTACTCCATTAATTTTCTGGAAATAGGGCTTCTTCCGGGAAAGCACATTACCGCAATTCAAAAAGCACCCTTTGGGGGACCGATTGCCTTTCTGGTGGAAGGCCACATGATGGCACTTAGGCAATCGGAAGCGGAGTTGGTTAAAATCAAAAAATAAATCCCCGAGGAATGGAAATTATTGCCTCCAAACGGACCAAATCCATTGCGATCATTGGAAACCCAAATGTAGGGAAGTCCAGCATTTTTAACCAACTAACTGGATTAAACCAAAAAATCGGTAACTACCCAGGAGTCACTGTGGACAAAAGTACAGGAACGATCAGGCGGGGAAGTGATAGCTATGAACTTATTGACTTGCCCGGGACATATAGCCTGTATCCCAATTCCGAAGACGAAATCATTGCCTATAGGGTTCTTACAGGAACAAATGCCCCTAAACCTGATTTTGTACTGGTTATACTAGATGCCTGTAACCTGGAAAGGAGCCTTTTATTGGGTACCCAAATTATGGATTTGGGAATTCCCATGGCTTTTTTGGTCAATATGAAAGATTTGGCAGAAGAAAATGGCATCCATATTAAGGTGGTGGAATTTTACAAGACACTTGGAGTTCCCTTGATATTGACAGATGGGAGAAAAAGTGAAGGATTGGAAGCAATCCGGGATTTGATTTTTCAGGAAAAATTTGAAGTTGCCAAGCCATTTATTGATGTAAGGGAGTTTATGCCCGACGCCATGATTGGAACGATTCGGGAAAGACATGGATACCAAACAGATTTTGAAGCGTTTCAAAGAATGGTTTTTTCTACCTATGACGATTCTTCCAAGAAAGGGGATGACGTGTGGCTTCGACAGTTGGCGAATGCGCATGGATTCCAGACTCAAAGCCAACAACTGAAAGAAACTACGGCAAGGTATCATCAAATCGGACAGCTCTTAAAGCGCGGTTTGAAGAATGACAAACCGCTGGAAAATAAGCTTACCAAGACGTTAGACAGAATACTATTACACCCCATTTTGGGGTATGTGCTTTTTTTGGGGGTGATGCTATTGATGTTTCAGGCCATCTTCGCCTGGGCAAGTATACCAATGGATTTGATAGATGTATTTTTTGCGGGAATCGGTTCTTGGGTGTATGAAACTTTCCCCCCTGGTGTACTCACCGATTTGCTGGCGGAAGGAATTATTCCCGGAATAGGCGGGATTGTCATCTTTATCCCGCAGATTGCCTTGCTATTTGGTTTTTTGGCATTTTTGGAGGATACAGGTTACCTCTCCAGGGTGGTCTTTTTGATGGATAGGTTAATGAGGCCCTTTGGACTGCACGGCAAGAGCGTGGTACCGCTTATCTCCGGTCTGGCCTGTGCGATCCCCGGGATAATGGCGGCAAGGACGATTCGCAATGCCAAAGAGCGGTTGATTACTATTCTGGTTACACCATGGATGAGCTGCTCTGCCCGGCTTCCCGTCTACATAATCCTTATCGGACTCACCGTGCCGGATGATTTGTATCTCGGGATTAACCTGCAAGCCATTGCGCTGCTAACTATGTACCTGTTGGGTACAATTGCCACTCTTTTGGGTGCCTTGGCGTTACGGTTCGTTTTGAAAACGGAGGAGAAAAGTTTCCTCCTGACCGACTTGCCCATTTATAGATTTCCCCGTTGGAAGGCCTTGGTGTTGACCATGTATTCCAAATCAAAGATATTTGTGTTGGAAGCGGGAAAAGTGATCTTGGCAATTTCTATCGTCTTGTGGGTCTTGGCCAGTTATGGGCCTTCTGCTAGGATGGACGCCTTGGAAGAACAAAAGGAACTAGAAATGGCCGATGCCACTGAAAATCAATTAACAGAAATAGAGGAACGCTATGCATCCCAAAAACTGGAATTGTCCTACATAGGAATTTTAGGCAAATCCATAGAACCGGCTATCCGTCCTTTGGGATACGATTGGAAAATTGGAATCGCGCTCATTACTTCATTTGCGGCAAGGGAGGTATTTGTCGGAACCATTGCGACCATTTACAGCATCGGGGGAGATGTGGAAAATGAACTTACCATTCAAGAAAAACTCAGTCAAGAGGTAAACCCCGAGACCGGGGAGAAAGTATTTAACCAGGCAACCGGGTTTTCCCTGATGGTGTTTTATGCCTTTGCCATGCAGTGCATGAGTACGCTGGCTGTTGTCTACCGGGAAACCAAAAGCTGGAAATGGCCCATCATCCAAACGGTGGCAATGACAGTCATTGCTTATTTGGCTGCTTTATTCACGTACCAAATCTTCTCCTAATATGTGGCAAGAAATTATTGTGGGGTTTTTATTTATAGGGGTATTGTCTTACTGGATCTATACCAGCTTTTTTAGAAAAAAGCGGCAAAGTTCCGGTACCTGTGGCTGCGACAAGTGTGGATAAGGGCAGAGAAATTCCTTTTTTACTTCATGGTAAAGGAGGACACTTGCCTATCTCTGACCTGATCTTTCGCATAGGGAACCTGAAAATAAGCATCTTCGGCCCAAATCGGAAAGAGGTTACTGTAAAACGGACTATCAATATCGCCTGACTGGCCCGGATTATTGATTCCCATGGTTTTTTCCCAGTCTCCCGTATCCACGATGATGCGGAGCGATGCGCCGGTTGTGTTGTTGTCCCCATAGGCATTTGCTCCAGGAGTGAAGCTGTATCCACCACGCGGTAATGGACCAAGATCGGTTTTTTTTCGCCATTCCCCGGAGATTGCCGCACTAAGGGGGTGGCGGATGACCACATGTTTGAAGTCAGGTTGCCCATACTGCCAGTTGTTCCAGTCGGGACCCAACTTTTTCTCCAGCTCTAAAATCGCCTCATCCAAACTTTTCGCAAGAAATCCTTCTTTTCCCGCTTTGCCAAAAAGAGTTGGATTACCCGCTTTTATCCATTCCAGCGTTTTGGTCATGTTTAATTCGGATATGTAGGAAGCTACCTCCTTTGGTACAACCATTTCTCCCAAATTACTTCGCAGTTTGCGCTCCCACATCACATAGATACTTGCTTCTATGGAGTTTTTGTCCAAGATGTAATCCCAGGAGTTTAGCAGCATTTGCGCCTTTTTACTTTTTTCATCTTGAAGGGAAATGGCGTTAAGTTCGGCTACCAACTGTCGGGCAGGCAAGGAGAGGTAGTCATTTTGAAGGCTTCCCATGTCGGATACACTGAATTTTTTACCCGAGCTTAGTACCTCCTTGATTCGGTCACCCCGGAAGGCATCTGCCCAAGTGTACCCCAATGCGGCAGGAAATGGGTACGAGCTGTCCACCTGATTCTCGTTGGCGGTGGCGAAATAGCCATTTTCCGGATTAAATCCGTGTGGGCGGTCCAGCATGGGCTGGTAACCTTCCCAGTCCTGACTACCGTCACCCAGGGTTGCCACCAATCCGGAAAACCCGTTTCGTATGGGAGATATCCCCGTTGCCTGCCAGCCGATGTTTCCGTTTTTGTCCGCCCATACCATGTTTTCGGCGGGAATATGATTGTAGCGACAGGCCTCCCTGAATTCCTCCCATGTGGAGGCCTGCCCCATACGAAGACTGGCCAGGTAGGGTGCTCCCCCCGGTTCCAGCCAGGCACATTCGATGGCTACGGCTTTATTAAGTTCTTCATCAATAAAGGTGATTGGGCCATGCACCGAATAGTAATGTGTTACTAATTCAGGCTCCCGATTTTTAACCAAGATAGTGTCCTTTATGGCTTTCATGTCGATCCAGTCACCTTTATATTTGTATTGAAGTGGATCATCGGGATGCAACTCATAGATTCGCAAATCCTCGTTGTCTGTTTGAAATATGGTCAAGCCCCAAGCCCCGACTTCGTTATGGCCGATTGAGATTCCCGGAATAACTGGTTCTCCTCCGCCGATTACATTCCAGCCTGGCGCATGCAGGTGGACCCAATACCTGAGTGAAGGAACAGCCTGCAACCGATGGGGATCATTGGCCATGATGGGAAACCCACTTGCCGACAGGTCACCGCTGATCACCCAGTTGTTGCTTCCTATCGAAGAGGCATCGATTGTTTCCATATTCGTTCTTTCCTCGTCGATCATTTTCATTTCCATTTCAAAGGCTTTCATATTATTTCTATAGGCTTCTTTGATATCCGCAGGGCTGAATGAGAGTGCCGACCTAAATGCCTCATAGGGTGCGATAATATCCTTAAAAAGTAGCTCATTCGGAATGAATGGGTCAATTTCCAAAACAGGATCGAACGGATGGAAATGATGCAGTTCCTTGGTTTTTTCCGCCCCGATGAGGGAGACGATTCTCGAGTAATTCAATTCCTGGTTTACATTCTGAAGCAAGCCTTGATGCCTCGATACGACGACCTCCCAGGTCCAGTAACCGGGCAAAATATCCAACATCTCAAATTCAACAGGAAGTAGCTCGGGTGAGTTTATTACCTCCCTGATGTAGGTATTGACACCTTCCACAAAGGCATCAACAATGTGTTCCCCGCGGGGATGGTAGTGGTTTAGTTCGGTTTGTTTGTCACCTCTGAACTGAAACAGGCGGACACCTTTATCTCTTTCCAGCTCTTTTTCACCGAGGATCTCGGCCAAAGTTCCGGTGGCTTGCCTTCTCCAAATCTCAAACTGAAAAAGCCGATCTCTGGCCGCCAAATATCCCTGCGCAAAAAAGAGATCCTGCTCGTTGTCCGCATAGATGTGGTTTATACCGTTTTCATCGCGAATCACCTCCACATGGTCCAGAAGCTGGGGGTAGTTGGATTTCTGATGGCAGGAATGCAGCAAAAGGATGGGCAGAAAGCACATGGAAATTGAAAATTTGACACGGTAGAAGCTGTCCATAAGTGGGTGCTTGTGAATGTTTAGTTTTTTAGTTGAAAGCTCATGGAAATTTTTCTTATGCCTCCCATAAGGATAAACCCCATAATTTATTTCAAAAAATCCTAAATTCCGCTTTCTTTGCAAAAAAAACTGTTGGAAATAAAAATCTGGATTAATAAGTTAAAAGAAAACGGGAGTGTTTTTTTACAGGCCGGAAAGGGAGTGCCCATGAAATGGACTTGGCTTTCTTCCTATGCCGACGGTGAGGTGAAGGAAGGAATTTGCCTCCTTTTCGATCTGTATCAGCTCCGTTCGATCGCCCCGTCCTTTTCTGATGTTTCCCTGGATATCATCGACTGGGCACAAGAACCCGTCATTTTCCATACCCCTGTTTCTCCCCTGCTCAGAAGTGGTCCTATTTCAAAAGGAATCATTAGATTTGCACTTATTAAAGAACCATTTTGGAATAAAATGTTGTTTGCAACTGGACAAATATTAGTTTACCAGCAGGTAAGCGAAGTGAGCGATGCGTTGATTTTGGAAGAACCATTTCCGCTACAGGGAAAAAACGTAAAAGAAATGTATCTTTCGGCAGATGGGCAAGTGAAAATAATCAAGCCATGAATTTCAAGGAAGCACTGCAAGAAGTAGAGGTTTTTCAGCGGGTTAGTTTGTGTGCCGAAGAATTGGGCTTGGAAACTTACGTAGTGGGTGGGTATGTACGGGATCTGATATTAAAGCGTCCCAGCAAGGACATAGATTTTGTTTGTTTGGGAAGTGGCATCGATTTAGCCAAAAAAGTAGCGGCAACCTATGGGGTGCACGTCCCTGTTTCTATCTTCAAAAACTTTGGCACCGCCATGATCAAATTGGATGATTGGGAGGTGGAGTTTGTTGGTGCCAGGAAAGAGTCCTACCGAACGGATTCGCGCAAACCCTATGTGGAAGCGGGAACCCTTCAGGAAGATCAGGAACGTAGGGATCTGACAATTAATGCCTTGGCCATAGCGGTTAATTCAGTGAATTTTGGTGAGTTGATAGACCCTTTTGACGGGATGAGGGATATGAAGCGGAAAATTATCCGAACCCCAACCGACCCCAACATCACCTTTTCCGACGACCCCTTGCGGATGATGCGGGCGGTTCGTTTCGCCGCGCAGCTAAATTATGATATCGAACCGGACACCTTTGACGGAATCGTTGCCAATGTCCATCGGCTGTCCATTATTTCCGGGGAGCGAATTATCGATGAACTGAATAAAATTATTCAAACAGATAAACCTTCCTATGGATTCAAGCTTTTATTTATCAGTGGACTTCTTCAGGAGTTTTTCCCGGAGATGGTGGACTTGCAGGGCGTAGATTCGGTAGGAGACAAGACGCATAAGGATAACTTCTACCATACACTTCAGGTGCTGGACAATGTCGCCACAGCCTCTGACAACCTTTGGCTACGCTGGGCAGCGATTATGCATGATATAGCCAAACCAGCCACAAAGAGGTTTAACAAACAGAGTGGGTGGACTTTTCACGGGCATGAGGATAAGGGGGCTAAAATGACACCCTCCATTTTCAGGAGGCTGAAATTACCCATGGATGAGCGCATGAAGTATGTTCAAAACCTGGTTCGGCTGCACCTCAGACCCATAGCACTGGTAAAGGACGAAGTGACCGATTCGGCCTTGCGTCGGGTGTTGTTTGAGGCGGGAAATGATATTGATGATTTGATGAAGCTGTGCCGTGCGGATATAACTTCCAAAAACAACACCAAAGTAAAGCGGTTTTTGGCCAATTTTGACAAGGTTGAAGCCAAATTGCTGGAGGTGGAGGAATTGGACCAACTGAGAAATTTCCAGCCGCCTGTTTCTGGAGATGAAATTATGACTATTTTTGGCCTTAGGCCATCGAAAGTAGTGGGAGAACTAAAAGAAGAAATAAAAGAAGCTATATTAGACGGCAAAATACAAAACAATAAAAGCGAGGCTTTGGAGTTATTGTTTCTGTTGGCAAAAGTACGTGGATTACAAAAAACTGAAAATAATCAATAGCAAAAATGAAAAAAAATATTCTGATTTTAGTTGTTAATTTATTGTGGATAGGTGGGGCATTAGCGCAGGAAACCATTGCCGAGCAACCAGAACTTACCGAAAATCTTAGGATACGGAATGAAACTGACCAACGGATATACGAAATGGCGATGCGGTATAATGACGTCTCGGTAGCAAAGATCAAGCTGTATGATTTGATGGAAAGAAATCCGCGAAATCCAAAGTTTGCCGAATTGTTGTCTTCGATTTATTTCGAAATGGAACAGTACAGTTCATCGGCTTTATTGGCGATGGATATGTTGGAGAAGGATTCGAAAAACATTACCGCTTTGGAGATTGCGGCATATAGCTTGGAACAAATTGGTGCGCTCGAACGGGCGTTGCCCTACTTTGAGTCCCTACACCTTTTATCCGGTGATATGTTCAGCCTTTACAAAACTTCCTACCTCCAATATTCTTTAAAGAAATATGAGGAAGCACTCAACTCGGTAAACATGCTGATCAAAGACAAAAAGGCGGTTGAGCAAACGCTTAGTTTTCCTACCGAAGGAAATGAGACCCAGGAAATTGGAATGATAGCGGCGGCCTTGAACCTAAAAGGGCTTATCTATAAGGACCAAGGAAGCAATACGGAAGCAAAGGTGGCCTTTGAGGAAGCTTTGGCCAAGAATCCTGAATTTGAACTGGCCAAAAAGAATGTGGCTGAGCTATAATCACTAATCTGCGTTTTAAGTAGCTAATTCAAATCCCCGGGAATGATACTTTAAGACCGTTCCCGGGATTTTTTTGAACAAAACTTAAAATGAATACACTACTTAAATCTAGTTAGCCTTTTACCAGCCATGTCCACCTTCGAAAAATTAAACCGCAGACTTTTGAATCCCGAATTCAAATTTCAGGCAAGCAGAAGCAGTGGACCCGGTGGGCAAAACGTGAACAAGGTAAATTCAAAAGCTTTACTGAGGTTTGATATTCCCAATTCGCAGATTTTGGATGATGTTGAAAAAGAGGTTTTACTTCGGAAGTTAGCCAATAAAATTGACCAAGAAGGAAATTTGTCCTTTCAATCACAGGAAAAAAGGTCACTTCTTCAGAACAAGGAAATCGCTGTTGACAAATGCTACGCCCTCCTAAAGGAGGCATTTCAAAAAAAGAAAGTAAGAAAGGTAAGCCGTCCCGGCAAAGCCGCCATAGAGAAACGGATAAAAGCCAAGAAGGTAAGGTCCCTGGTAAAGGAAAACCGAAAAAAAGACTGGTAAGCCAGCCGACTTCCATACTGGATTTTTTGTATGGTCCTGTATTAATTGTTTTTTAAAGGAGCCAAGGAAGCAAGAAGGACACAAGGTAGTATAAAACCTCTGTGTTGGCTTTGAAACCTCCGCTGTTCCCCCTTAAAAAAAGACCTAAAAGATTACAAAAAGACCCCAAAGAATAAAAAGGTACCGCATTCATTTCAGGAAAATACTGTTTGTAAGGATATATCGGTAGTGGTACTGTCCAGCAATGTTCCGTTTTCACACTTCAAAATCCGATAGGGGTATTTTTTCAGCAGGTCATAATTATGTGTGGCCATCAGAACGGCGGTGCCCCGCTTGTTGATTTCCTGAAAAAGCCGAAAAATTCCATCCGAAACTTCGGGATCCAAATTCCCAGTTGGTTCATCTGCCAACAAGATAGAAGGCTCGTTGAGCAAAGCTCGGGCTATCACGACACGTTGTTGCTCACCCCCTGATAATTGATGTGGAAATTTTGTCGCGGCACCTCCCAATCCCACGCCCATCAACACCTCAATCATGCGGCTTTTCATCTTTGTCTTATCCTTCCAGCCGGTGGCACGCATCACAAAGTACAGGTTATCCGCAACCGTGCGGTCGGGAAATAGCTGAAAATCCTGAAAAACTATCCCTAGTTTTCTCCGCAAAAAGGGTACTTGTTTCGATTTAATGCCATTTAAACCATAGCCGACAATCTCACCTTCTCCCATAATCAGGGGGAGGTCGGCGTAAAGCGTTTTGAGGAGGGAACTTTTACCACTACCGGTGCGGCCAATCAAGAAAACGAATTCCCCTTTGGCTATCGAAAAGTTTAGCTCTTTCAAGATGGTATTGATGCCCTGGTAAACGTAGGCATTTTTCATTTTCACAACCGGTTCATCGGTAAATAACATAATCAAAGGGATAATTTTTGAAGTTTGCCAAAAGGTAACTCTTTGATCAGCGATTCCAATTCCTGTTCTTTACCTTCCAGTCCAAATTTTTCGATATTTTTCATGGGCCTGTCCGCCCTGAAGTAGGCAACCAAAACGAAATTTTCATCCCTGATCTGTATATAGTCAGGTATTTTAGCTTTTCCTTTTACTTTAATGATATACATGCAAGTTACATTAGTTAGGTAGGAGACAAATAACGTGACTCAGAAAATAAAAATGCACATTTTTAGTCAAAAAGTCTAATGAAAATAAAAAAAGGGTAAAAACGAATTGTCTTTACCCTTTTCAATGAAGTTGTTTGATTTATTTGTTGGCTTTGGCATGATCAGCTAAAAATTGGGCCAAACCTTTGTCTGTCAACGGATGTGCCAGTAACCCGGTGATCACTTTCAGCGGACAAGTCACCACATCAGCGCCGATTTCAGCGCATTTGATAAGGTGCATGGAGTGTCGCACCGAAGCGGCAAGAATTTCGGTTTCAAATCCGTAGTTGCCATAAATAAGGACAATCTGTTTGATCAAGTCAAGTCCGTCAAAGGAAATATCATCCAGCCTACCCACAAACGGAGAGAGGTAGCTTGCGCCCGCCTTTGCTGCCAAGATTGCCTGACCCGCGGAGAATACCAACGTACAGTTGGTCCGGATACCTTCACTTGAAAAATATTTTATAGCCTTTATACCGTCCTTTATCATGGGGATTTTCACCACGATTTTGTCGTCAATCTTTGCAAGGGCCTCACCTTCCTTGACCATTCCTTCAAAATCGGTGGAAATAACTTCCGCACTGACATTGTCGTCCACAATGTCGCAAATTGACTTATAATGGGCCAATATTTTATCCTGTCCGCTGATACCTTCTTTGGCCATGAGGGAAGGGTTGGTGGTGACGCCGTCCAGCACTCCGAGATCGTACGCTTCCCTGATTTCATCCAAGTTGGCTGTATCAATAAAGAATTTCATAATTTTTTGGGGGTTATATAATTCATCAAAATCTGACTAACTGACTAGGCACGA
>JBBQXZ010000157.1:0-11107 GCA_038209145.1 Cytophagales bacterium
GCAAAGTTTGAAACGGTAACCCAAAGTGAAACAAAAACTGTCCAAACAAAGAAAAAGTCATACGCATTCGCGCCAGTTTGATAGATTTGACCGAAAACAGCAAATAAAACCCCTACCAATACCGCAGCGCCTGTCAGGATAATATGCTTAATCTGAGTATTGAACTTAGATAGTAATACAACGCCAGTTGTCACAAGGAGTAATCCTTGCGCAAGTCCGATTTTGGTAAACTTGTGTAAATCGTCCCAATTGTAGGCAAAGAAAAAAACGATTCCCGACACTGTAAAACCTACGCCCAGACTGATAAATAGCAACCGGAGGAATTTCTGCCACGCCGCTTTGTCATTATATACGTTTTCTTTCAAAGCCTTGTCCACCTCTTGTTCGGTCAGGTTGCAGTGCCGGCTGATGGTGTAAATGTCTTCTCGTTTAATATATTTCATTCGGGGATATCTTTGGCGATTTTGTAAGTCGCATCAAAAGTATGGAACCGCACGGTTTGACATCATTTTCTACCGATTTGATTTGGAGTCTGTTGTAGGGTTTATTGAGCGGATTCATCTTATCTTCCTTAAATATAGGCTCAATCGGTTGCTTCAAGATAAAATTATGCAAATTTCCTGTCTAAAACATCATAAAGTGTAGAAGCTGTATATTTTTACAAAGTAAGGGCATTTCATCGGTTATATTTGTCTTTCAGCCCTTCCGTTTCAATTCTGCTGTTTGGTGTGTCTTGAATTACTAAGGTTGTGAAAAAAAAGGCGCATCCCTTATGCTGACAGGGAGTCAGCGAACAAAAAATTTCTGTAAATTCGGTTATTATTCAAACTTATCCGAAAGTTCCTTGGGTTTGGCTTCGGGGGTGTGGCTTCGGTATTTTTGCCTGAAGGTGACTTTTAATCCTGTTTTTTCGTCGGCTGCTGATTCGGAAATATAGGTTTTTGAAACTGGATCCATCTATGGAGTTTCAGGATTAGTATCAGCATTGCTTTTTTCCAGTGAAATCTGTTTCTCAAATTTATTATGAATGATGAGAATCAACAATCCAAAAACAATGGCGGATACAATAAGTAACGTATTTAGCAAGCCAGTAACCGAAAAGGATAATCGGATAAGGATAGTGGAAATGATAAAACCGGAGTTTCTGATTACTTTGTGAAATTCATCAGTATGGAACAGGGAAAATAAGAGTAAAATTACATCCGTAATAATCAAGATACCAAAAAACTGTTCAAAGAAGATGTTGTTTATATCGTTAAATGAAACGTTCGTTGTCGTATTTTCATCAAATAAGCCTATAGCCCAATCGACAAATGAATAAATGGCAACTAAAATCAATATAGGTACCAAAGACGTTGCCAATGTTTTTTTAATTTTCACGAAGTTAGATATGCCTTTTATTTCCAGTTCATTTTTCACAGGCGAGCTGTATCTTATTTTATTTTGTTTGTAAAATTGGTAGATAAGAATAAAGAGAAGAACTGACGCAATCAAGTCGTATGTAAACTGCAAATCATATTTGATTTGGAACCAGTCAGATGAAAGGGTTAGGTTGGAGAGGTCTTTGAATAACCGACGGATAATGATCAGTGTAATAATTTCATATTGCTTGCCGGTATAGGTGGTGATTGATTTTGGAAGATAATATACAAGCAGGTACACTTCATAAACCAGGATAAATGAAAAGGGGGTGTAGATGGCCGCAATAGGACTTGTAAGCAAGTCTGAGGTGGTGTTCAGATCTATAATGCCAAAATCCACCAAATAAATCACAATCAAATGAACAATGAAACTTGCGATGGCTATGGACAGAATAACCCGTTCACTTTTTTTCCTGGTTTTATCCGAAAGAAATTTTTCAAAAAGTATCTCTAAGTTTTTTTCAAAAGCCATTCTGCGGATAGATTGATAGTCGGAAAAGTTAACTGTTTTGGAAGGGAAAAGTTTTTTTTAGCCATAATCGGTTGTATCAAAACTGGGATTTAATACGGTGGAATTTGCTGAAAGGATTTTTTGGTCAGACACATTTTCTTATTGGGAGAAAAACCTTGAAGGCTGTTCCTACATTTACTTTGCTCTGAACTTCAATTTTCCCACCCATTCGTTCGATTTGATTTTTGGTCATGTATAGACCGACACCTCTGGAATCCTCCTTTCCATGAAAGGTCTTGTACATGCCAAACAATTTATCCCCATGCTTTTCAAGATCAATCCCTAGCCCATTGTCCTCCAGTGTAATCTCGATGAAATCACCGTATTTTTTTGAGGTTATCTTCAAAAAGCCTTTTCGCTCTTTCGAGCGATATTTGATTGCATTGGTAAAAAAGTTGAGTATGATGCTGTCTATGAAAGCAGGAACTCCGCTTAGCCATGCATCATTGGCAACCATATTATTAATTTGATAATCAGCTTCTTTGATTATTGAATGCAGGCTTTCACTGTTTTTTGCGATCACTTCGAACAGATTAATGCATTCAAATTCCACTGTCACTAAATTTGATTGTACGATACCCGTCAAATCATCAATCGTAGTTTTTAGATTTTCAACTCCTTTTTCCATATATTGAAGGAGTTCATTGCTTTTGAAATAATCAGGCTCTTCCAGTTTGAGCAGTTCAAATAGACCGGATATACCCGCGCTGTGGCTTCGAAGGTTGTGTGAAACTATATGGGCAAAGTTTTGTAGTCGATCGTTTTGCTCTTTTCTGATTTCCAGAAGGGATTCTATCTTGGATTGTGCTTTCTTTAATTCCGTAATATCTGTCGCAACACTCAGGTATCCGACTACTTCTCGCTGTTCTTTTATAGCCGTCACGGATAGAAGTACGGGGAATTTAGTACCATCTTTTCTGACATAAGTCCATTCTTTTGTTTCTTGAAGTCCTGTTTTGGCCCTGAAAACCAACACGTCAAAACTTTCCAATTGTATTCCAAATTCTTCTTCGAGCGTTCTGCGGTGTAAATTGATCTCCTCCTCCACATGAATGATTTCAGGACTGCATGTTCCTACCAGTTCATTTGCTTTGTAGCCCAGCATCTTCTCGGCACCAGAATTAAACAGGGAAATGCATCCTGTTGAGTTGGTAGCGATGATGGAGACCTGGGTGCTGGCATCTAAAACAGACTGTAATTTGCTGATTGCTTCCCGCAATTTCCGTTCTGCCTCTTTTTCCTTACTAATATCTTGGATAAATGACCAAATAAGCCTTTTGTCATTTAAATCCCGAATAACCAATCCCCTGACTAATACCGGATAACGGCTTCCATCTTTCCGTATATATTCTTTCTCGAATGCGTCAAAATACCCCGTTTTTTCCAATTGGGCCAATGCTTCTTTTTCTTTGGGAGCATACTCCTCAGGAGTCAGGTCCCAGTATCTCAAGTGTAATAACTCGTCTTTGGAATAGCCGATAAGTGACTGTAGTTTTTTGTTTGCATCAATAAAAACTCCAGTTTCGTAGTCAATCAGCGAAATACCTATAGGGGATAATTCATACAGGTTACTCAATAGACTTTTCTGATAGGCATGCTCAATCTCTCTATTTTTCCTTACCGAAATATCCTGCTTGGTTCCGTACATCATCAGCGGCTTACCTTCTGCAGTCCAACTAAAAACCTTACCTTTATCAAGCACCCAAAGCCAGCGTCCGTCTTTGTGTTTCATGCGGACTTCCATCTCATAATATGTTTGCTTTTTGTCAAAACATAATTGAAGTCTATTGTTGGATTCCGCAAGATCATCGGGATGGGCAAGTTCTACCCATCTATTTATGCTGATTGGTTCAAGTTCTTCCAGGCTGTAACCTATTATATCAGCCCACCTTTCATTGAATATCGTTTCTCCGGTTTGCACGTTCCATATCCAGGTCCCCACGTTGGTACCTTCCAATACGGATTTATAGCTTTTCCTTGTATTGACCAGTTCATCTATGGGACGGCCTTCGGGTATGATGAAAATCACCTTTCCCAGCTCATCGAATACAGGCCTCAGGCTGAATAGAATGGTAACGCTGTGTTGGTTGGCAATCCACACCTCAACCTCGTAAACTACTTCCGTACCGGCTGCTGCCTGCTTAAATTTGGCACGAAGTTCATCTTGTGTTTCTTTCGAAATCTGCCACCAGTAGCAATCCCAAAAATATTTGCCAACCACATCTTCACGGGCAAGGCCTGCGATCTTGACGGCAGTGTTATTGGCCTCCAGAAGAACTCCCTCGGGATTGAGAAAACCTATAAAAGACATGGATGAATTGAAAATCCCTTCAAACTTCAACTCCTTTTCCTTTAATTCCGTGATATCCTGAAAGCTGCCCAATATCCGGTCTCCTTTTCGCTTGCCGGTACTCCGGACCCATTTTGGGTTGCCTTTGGCAGTAACAAACTTACATATCACATCGAACGGGCTATTTTTCTGAATAGCTTGGGTTATCGCCTCAGTTATGACCTCCCTGTAGTCGGGATGATAAAACGTCAAGCCATTCTCAGTATTATGGTCAAAATCCCGGGAAACTTCATGGATTTCATACACCATAGCTGTCCATTGGGTGATTCCCGTCTTGATATCCATCTCCCAGGCTCCGATTTTATTGAATTGCTGGCTGGCATGGATCAATTCCAGTTCCAGTTCATTTTGAGACGTTTTTTTCTCCAATTCAATGTGCTTTGTTCTGAGCTCCAACAAGTTTGCGGCTTGTTTGGCAAGCTTATTTAGGGCATGGAGTTGGTTTTTAGTGAGCTGTTTTGGCTTATGGTCTGTGATACTTATAGAACCCAACTGAATTCCCCGTAAAGAAACAACAGGTATGTCCGCAAAAAAAATTGCAGGAAGGTCGCCTGCCGTTAAAGGGTTTTCGGCATAGCGCAAATCTTTTCTTAAGTCATCTATTACAACCATTTCCCCCGGATTATTGATGGCCGGGGCATACGACATATATTCTTGGGGAGTTTTGCGTCCTTCTATGCCCCGCTGAGACAGAAACCATTGGTTACCTTCTACTAGGAAAGACACCAAAGAGACGTTGGTACGGCAGATTTCGGCTGCTAAGGAAATTATGTAATCAAAATCTTCCGCCTCAAATAAACCAATGAGTTGATGCCCATTAAATAATTCAAGCCGCTGCCTTTCCTGCTTGGGTCGTTGGGGATTTTTCATGAAATGTATTAAAATGGGTACCTTTTATTTCCGACTTCGCGTATTTCCTGCTGTTTAGTTGTTTAGATTCCATGAATTCCCAATGCTGGATTTGGCACAAAAATGACCTAAAAGTATACCAATCAACACCACGCTTTTCTGGAATTTCAATATATTAATTGCTAATATAATCAAATAATTGACTGTCACAACGGAGGTAAAATGAGTTGAAGTAGCACCTTAAGGAATGTACTGGTGGTCTTGAATATTTTATAGGGTCATGATATTCAATTTTTCTTTCCATTTTATTGGATGATCGACTATAAATACTTCCTTTTCTTTTTCAAAGAAAATAACCAACTCTTTATTTGCCGGGGTTTCAATGGCTTTGATTTCCCGATTTGAAAATACCTGCTTCTGTTTTTGAATAATCAAGAGATGTGGAATGAATAGCAGAATCTCTTTTTCCAGAATTAATTGACCACCTATGCCCTCAAATTTGGTTAATTGGGTAGCAGGTGTATGGAAGATAGTGTACTTTGATTCATGGGCGTCATAAAACTTGGTTTTCGATATTTTATTTGAAAGTTGGTTTAGTAGCAAGGGAACCATCCTATCTACCGAAGAGCCTGTTACCAAAGAAAAAATTGTGGCGAGGTAAAACCCCAATTCCAATGGGTTGAACGATCAAAATGGGAAAGAGGCCATAAATAGGATCGCTCCAATTACGTACATGATTAGGGATAAGTATTTCTGTGTAGGCACGTTGCCGCCTTTTATTTGTCTTTTTTAAATCTGGTTTAATTGAAAGGCATATTCATAGCTGATTATACCTTTGTCATTTTTATTTTCTTTCAAAGCAACTTCCATATGACTTAACTCAATAATTTCAATTGTGGGCCTTGTTTTAAATTCTGAATATACTTTCTCCAAAACTTCTAATTCTCTCACTAAAAATATACTGGGAATAAACGGTCTTTCTTTTCTGGCTACAAATTGTTCGCCCGTATGTCCTTTCGGAAATCGAATTTAAATAATGCTGATTTCTTCTTTGTTGGCCAAATGCATTTTTCCCCCTCTCATGACGAATAGTATGTCCCATAACTGCATCTTTTCCTTGAAATTCTTTAAAAAGGCCGCTATTTCAGCTGTTGTACTCGTACAATTTTATGGCTGGCCAAACGTAATAAAAATACCCCAAATACAACTATTTAGTTGTTTTAGTAATTTTATTCTGTGTTAATACAATTTTAAAGGGGAATTTCAAAGTTCATACTAAAGCTGACTTTTAAAAATACCTCCTTCTCGGGATTCCTATTGCGCTGAATTCGACTATTGGTTAAACTAGTTGGAGGAGAGAATACGTTAATTAGATTTTGTCATCATTGATGTTGGAAAAGGCAATAATGCCGCTAAAATAACCCGGTTTTCACATCAAAAAAAATGACCCCATTTGTTGGTAAATGGGGTCAACTTACTTCCAGTATGGCACCTCTGATTACTTTATCCTGTAGCCGATAAGCAAGAAATACCGCTCAACACGAGAACTTAGAAGGGTGTAGACGGACATGCCGTTTGCCCGTTCATACCGGAATTCCGCAGTCAGCCTGCCGGTGACAGCACCGGCACCAAATAGAAATCCCTGTTCATAGTTACGGGTTTCTGCCAGTATTTTCCCCTCCTGACTGGTCTCGGAGGAATAGAATTTGGTAAACGTGGAGTTTTTGTTTGTTTCCCGCATTGCCAATCCATTGGAAATCCCCGCGTTGACAAAAATCTTAAAACTTCCTATGGGATACCGGTAGCGCACCATGTTGTTTATTTTAAGATAGCTATAGCCCAAGTCGCCTGCCACATTTCGGTAGTCGTTTTCATTTTTCATGTCCTGAAAGCCGCCACTGACTTCATAAGCAGAATAAAACAGTTCGTTATAAAAGGACCATTTACGGTTGTTTCTAGGAAGTACAAAATCCACAAAAACCCCACCGGCTGCACCGGTAGCTGTGGGGAAATTGTAGTTCACGATATCCTGTACTACCCGATCACTTTCAAATGTCAGCGATGTGGATGAGACCCCTGCCAAAACACCCATTTCGGTGACTACTTTTTCCCTGACTTTCTGAAATTCCGGCATCTTGTCATTACAGGCATAATACTTCATAAAAACGCTTTCCAGGCTCTTGGTAGTATAACTTGCGCCTTCAAGCGGTGTAATCATCGTCGGGCAATCTCCCAGATAAGTAGCCAGTTGACGCTTATACATTTTGTTTTCCGCTTTTAGCTGCCGCCCTTGCTGCTCGGTCATGTACCACTTGTATTGCAGGAGGACATAGTTGTTGCCTTCCTTGATATAAAAGTTTTGCTTTCCGGAAGCTTTCATGCCCAGCAGGGTTTTTTCACCCGATACCAAGGATTGTAAAAAAACCGTGTCAATTCGTACTTCCAGTTCAGGGGATTTACTAAGTCCGTAGGTTACATTGGCAGTGATTTCTTTCTCCACAATGGCAGCTACATAGACTTCATCCTTTACCCCAAACTCGGCAATGTCCAGGGCCTTGAATACCTGTTTCTTACCCTGTTCCTCCTGCTTGAAGGTGATCTGCTTGGGGTTGTTTTCCCAGTTTCTGTAGTCTATAAATCCGGCAATCCTTTCTCCGTCAGCATTCTCCACATAGCCGGGCAAAAATTTTTCCTGCGCTATTGCCCCGTTAAAAGTAAGGGCAAAAAGCATCAGTGCGACAAGCTTTTTCATGTGATTAATAATTTTAGTGTCTAAGTTAACTTCCAATTGTAAAATGACATTTGTGGAGGTAGAAAAGGACTTAAAATTAGCCTGTTTCCGCTTTATGATTGCCACTTTTTGTAAAAGCAAAAAAGCCATTATAACCTGCTATAATGGCTTGTAAATAAAACAAATTGATATTTAGAACAATTGGGAGAAATTAATTTTTTGGAGGGTTGATCATGATATGGGCCCTGTGTGTACCTGGATCCATGATCCAGGGAGCACCTGGTGATTCGGGACTTAGGGCCAATCCCGTGCTGGCTTGCGTGGCCCAGGGGATATATACCACATAGCGGAGATAGGGGTTTTTCACTTCCCCAAGTTGTGCATCATAGTCTTCCGCCGGGGCATTGAGCACGTATAAGGTGGCACCGTCTTTGGGCATTTTCAGCTTACCGCTTTTTGCCTCTTCCTCGCGGATGTCAAAAATTTCCTTAAAAGTCTTGTCCTCATTTTTCAGTTCACGCCCCCGCTCCATAAATGGCTCCAGGTCTTTGTGGTAACAGGAAGCACTAAACCCTGCTGCTTTTGGGTCATCTGCGATGCATATCATCTCATTGGATGCGGCCCTTAGCTGGACGAATTTGCCCTGCGCATCATAGCCATAAACCATTGCCCCTTCTCTGGTGGCTTCTGGAGCCGCCATAAGGGCCATTTTGATCTGAACCTCTTTGGATGGGATTTGTTGGGCACTTGCGGCAAAGGCCGTTCCGAGTAGCCATAGGGAAAAGAGAAGCTTTTTCATAGGAGATAAAATTTTTGAGTCGTGAAGAAAGCCTGGAAGGAGACAGTCGCTCCAAGTGGGGTTGAAGACTTCCGTGAGGAAATATAAGAAAATTAAAAAGAGGTAAAAAATAATTTATCAAAAAAGCCAAGAAGTCTGGGCGTACCCGAACTCCTGGCCTTATTTCAATTGGAATTGGATATCCTATCTTTCCATTCGGGTGTTGGTACGGTCTACCGGGGTGCGATGTTCCCGGTGGGCCAAATCCCAAGCCGTGTGGAAGATCAGCTTGGCTCTTTTTTCCATCAGGTCAAACTCAATCTTTTCCACCGTATCGGTTGGCTGATGGTAATCATCATGCACACCGTTGAAGAAGAAAATGACCGGAATGTTGTGCTTGGCAAAGTTGTAGTGATCGGACCGGTAGTAAAATCGGTTGGGATCATCTTCGGCATCGTACTTATAGTCCAGCTTCAGGTTGGTATAGGTGATGTTGTTGTACTCGTTGATGATTTTCAGTTGGGAAGAAAGCATCTCCGAACCGATTACATAAACGTAGTCTTGGTTTTCTTGGTCTTGGTATTCGTAGTCTATCCTGCCTACCATGTCGATATTCAGGTTGTTTACCGTATTTTCCAACGGAAAAATTGGATGGTCAGAATAATACTCAGATCCCAGAAGCCCTTTTTCTTCACCGCTCACATTCAGAAACAGTATACTTCTTCGTGGCCGGATCCCGTCTTTGGCGGCCAGTGTAAAAGCCTCGGCGATTTCCATAACGCTGACGGTACCCGAACCGTCGTCATCAGCACCATTGTTTATCTCACCGTTACTGTTTATGCCTATGTGGTCGTAATGGGAGGAGATGACCAGCACCTCTTCTTTTTTGTCCGTTCCTTCCAAAAAGGCCAATACATTTTCCGTATCCACCATTTCTTTTTTCTTGGTGACTTTAAATGTCACTTTTTGAGACTTGATGGATTCAGGATTGTTTTTGGCGGCTTCTTTTAGTTCATCGACAGGGGTCTGGAAGATTTCTCCCATTTTGTCCGAGCTGATCATAAAGACAGGCCGCTGCGCGGTAGGCATGTCAAAGCCCAACCTCCCCTTGCCGGAAAGCGATTTGAAGCGGTTGGCCATGCGTTCAAAGTTCGCCTGGCCTTCCATGGTCACCACAACGATACCAAGTGCTCCCTTTTCCATTATTTTTTCGGTCAGGTTACCGGCGCGTTCACCGATGGCCCAAATGCCGACCAATTTGTCTGTGACATCTACCTTGGCCAGGTTTTCATCCGTTACCAATCCCAGAAATACCAGCTCTGCTTTAGCAGCTCTCTTCATGTCTCCATCCCCCATAAAGACAAAGTCTTCGTTCTCCACGAGCTTGTTTTTCCCAATCTGAAGAGAAACTTCTGTCCATAATACACTTGAAAGCTGGAATTTTTGGAAGTATTTCCCGTCCACAGGGCCTTCCAAGTCAATGCTTTTATAGAATTCCCTGAGATAATCTGCAGCCAATTTCTGTCCTTTTTCCCCGGTATCCCGGCCTTCCATCTCGTCGGAAGCCAAATAGGTCAGGTGCCGCCGCAAATCCGCTGCCTGAATCGAGTTGGCATAGGTAACCACTTGCGCATCTTGCGCAAATGCACTGATTGACAAAAAGAGGCATGTTGTGGCCCCAATACTTAGTTTTATCTTATTCATTACGATTTATTGGTTACTCTGGAACCTGTTTGTTAAGGTTTTTATTTTTTTTGTTTAAAACCTAATTGATACCAATTCTGTTAAAAGGAAGTTAATTCATTTGCCATTTTATCCTTACTTACTATTTATTTATAACTTTGCAAATTCATTTAAAAGGCATGTAAGTGCCGCCAAAAATAAACATATTTTCTGCTTCTATGAAAATTAATCTTCAGCCATCACTTAAATTTCACCACAGACACATAGGCCCATCCCCAGCGGATACGGCCCATATGTTGCAGTACATCGGCGCCTCCTCCCTGGATGAGCTTATCGATCAGACTATCCCCAAGGCCATTCAGCTGGATAAACCCATGGAATTGCCAGAGGCGCAATCTGAAGCGGATTTTTTGAAGAGCTTTCACAAACTGGCTAAGAAAAATAAAATCTTCAGCTCCTTTATTGGCTTGGGATACCACGACACCATTGTACCCGGAGTCATACAGCGCAATATCCTGGAGAACCCCGGCTGGTACACTGCCTATACCCCCTATCAAGCAGAAATCGCCCAGGGAAGGCTGGAGGCGTTGATCAATTTCCAGACGGTAGTCATTGAACTTACTGCCATGGAACTGGCCAATGCATCCCTGCTGGATGAAGGAACCGCGGCTGCCGAAGCCATGACCATGTTGCATGCTTCCAAACGACGAAGCAAAAAAAACGCAAACAAATACTTTGTAGACGAAAAGGTCTACCTCCATACCATTGACCTGTTAAAAACACG
>JBBQXZ010000158.1:0-10968 GCA_038209145.1 Cytophagales bacterium
TTGCTTATTTTTCCTCCTATTATCCTGTTTCATAAGTACCGCACAGGCGCAGACCAAAAGTCCGCCAGAAAATGTGGTGATCACTATCAACAAGAATAAAACGCAGGTAAGCTCCAATTCCAATGGGGAGTTAGTCATAAATTTATCCGCTAAGGATGTCCAAAAGTTCAAATCCAATGGTTGGGTTCGCTACAGTGATTTTGGCGCAATAGGCGATGGCAAAACCGATGATATAGATGCGATCGCGGCCACTCATGCATTTGCCAACCAGCAAGGCCTTTCTGTAAAGGCAGATGAGGGAGCAGCGTATTATATCAGTGGCAACGACCGAACAGCCATCATCCAAACCGACACCGATTTCGGTAATGCTACCTTTATTATTGACGATATCGATGTGCAAAACCGAAATGCACATGTCTTCCTTGTTAGTTCCAGCCTGAAGCCCTTTAAACTGGAAGGAGTCACATCCCTAAAGAAAAATCAGGATAAAATTGATGTCTCCCTATCGGGAACCTGCCTTGTTACTGTCAACAACGCAGCGATAAAACGCTATATCCGGTTTGGAGCCAACCAGAACAACGGCTCCCCGCAGACGGACATCTTTATAGTTGACAAGGCCGGCAACGTGGATATGGATGCTCCGATTATCTGGGACTTCGACCAAATCACGGACATTACCGCCCTTCCACTCGACGAGACAACGCTGACCATCACTGGAGGACATTTCACCACGATGGCCAACCGTGCCGAATCGAAGTACACGTACTACAGCCGGGGAATCGCTATCAGGCGTTCCAATGTGCTGGTGGATGGAATGGAACATCATGTAACTGGCGAAGGTGACCATGGAGCGCCTTATGGCGGCTTTATCAACGTCAACGAATGTGCCTACGTGACCGTCAAGAACACAGTGCTGACCGGACGAAAAACCTACCAGACCATCGGCGCAGCAGGAGTAACGGTCTCTATGGGCAGCTATGATATCTCCCTTGGCCGGGCCCTCAACGTGTCATTTGTAAACGGTACCCAAACGAACGACATAAACGACAATACCTACTGGGGCCTGATGGGCTCCAACTACTGCAAAAACTTGGTTTTAGACAATTGCGTCTATTCCCGATTTGATGCCCACATGGGTGTTGCCAATGCCACCATCCGCAACTCAACCTTGGGCCACCAAGGTATAAATGCCATCGGTAGCGGAACCTTGACCGTGGAAAATTCCACAATTTATGGAAGAAGTCTGATCAACCTGCGCTCCGATTACGGTAGCACCTGGCAGGGAGAAATTCTCATACGCAACTGCGTTTTCGTGCCCGCAGGTGGCAGGCCCGTCAGTGCCAGCCTGATCGGCGGGACCAATTCCGGCCAACATGATTTTGGCTACACCTGTTACATGCCCGAGCGGATCACCATCGAAACCCTCCACATTGACGACTCCAATCATCCTAAAGCTTATCAGGGCCCGGCCATCTTTGGCAATTTTAACCCTCAACTGACAGACGGTTCCTACGTGGAAAAATTTCCGTATGTCAGAACCAAGGAGGTGGTGCTAAAGAATGTGACGACGGAAAGCGACAAGGACTTAAGAATCAGTGATAATCCTTTTAGTTTTAAGGATGTGCAGGTAACAACCATCGAGTAGAGGCAATTCGGGAAAGTTTATTTTTACCTACAAGTGAATTTACCATAAAGCAAGGTTACCAAGGTGGTTCCAACATACAGCTTTGCCCCTTCCCCACTAGCATCACAATACTTGGTCAACGCAATTTTAAACACCTTCCTAGGTAAAGTTAATCCTCAATTCCGTGCTGTATTCGCATGATTTAGATTTTGAAAGAAATAGACCTTCTAAGATATCAATTATCGAACCTGGGTTCGATAATTCGTCAAACTACTAGCAATACAATCATCTAGTTAAATTATTTCCGATATCGATTCTGGTTTCAAATCTGGGATGTCAGATCAACGGTTTTGGGGTTTTGGCGGGAATGGGTTGTCCGTATTGGGGAGCATGCGGCCAAAACTGGGAGATTTGGGCCATTTAAAAGAGAATAACAAAAAGCAACTAAGATTATTTTAACCCCCAAAACGGGGAGATTTGGGCTATTTTTACCCTTGGTTGAAACACAGGGCGCTATCAAATCGGCCGCTCCGCTGGAGTTTTTGAGAAAGGTTGTTTTACGAAAGATTGGTTGTTGGGTGGAATTTAGACAACTTGTTGATTGGGTGTTTTGGTTGCAAATTAAGGTGTAAAAAACAATCGAACTCAGGTAACCATATAGGCTTGATATTACCTGTGGAAAAAAGTGGACGCGCCATCCATCACCTGAATCCTTCATTTCCAAAATAGTTGATGCCCAATGCCTATCTTGGATGATCAAAAAGTGGCAGTGCTGGTATAAACATCCTTTCCCGTGTCCGATTTGCTATTATATTTGTAAAAAGAGTAGCTAGGTTGGTAAGCCGATAAACGTTTAATTTCTATGTCAATCAACAATCCCAAGGACCGCAAGGAACTGCTAATCAAAGCGCCATTGCTATCCGAGATCCACAAGGAATATGGGGCTCCACCCTCATGGAGCCGCCCACCGGGATTTACCTCGCTGGTGAAGATCATTATAGAGCAGCAGGTTAGTATTTCCTCCGCACAGGCCCATTATCAACGGCTATCTGATTATACAGAGGAGGTAAAACCCGAAAACCTTCTTTCCCTTAGTGATCTGGAATTTCGCCAGTGCCATATAAGCCGTCAAAAGAGGGACTATCTGAGAGCATTATCCGACGCTGTTGTGAACCGAGAGCTTGTAATTGAAAAGTTGCCCAAAATTCCCGAAGCCGAATCAAAGAAACAACTCCTTGCCATTAAGGGTATTGGCAACTGGACGGCGGATATTTACCTGATGCTATGTCTGCAAAAGGCGGACATTTTCCCCATTGGAGATATTGCCGTACGGACTGCACTCAAGGAACTCAACGGTATGGATGATCCATCCGAAATGATTGCCTTAGCAGAGGAATGGCGTCCTTTAAGGTCGCTTGCCACCTTTTACCTCTGGCACTATTACTTGGAAAAAAGGGGCAGAAAACTACCCTGGTAAGGGTTTATTGCAAAATAAGTTGGTCGATTTTCCCATTTTCGCTACCTCGCAAAACATCAAATCTCCCAATTAATTTTTTGAGTAAGTCCGGCTCTGATTTAGCCAGGTTCTTACTTTGTCCCAGATCTTCATTGAGGTTGTACAGCTGATATTCATCGCTATTTCCAAGTTCAATATTTACGTCTTTATTCAAAGCCGGACCCTTATAAGGCGGGATCATAATGTAATCCCCACTGCGAAAGGCTGTTCTTGAAGTGGCTTCAATGATCAGTTCTTCTCTTCCTTCCGAGGATCTTCCCAACAAAACATCCAGCATATCCCTACTGTCACCTGTTCGGATATCACTTCCTACAAGTCTCGCAAGAGAGCTGAATAAATCCAGTTGAGAAACCAAGGCATCGGAAACTCCCGGCTGAATGGTTCCTTTCCAATAGGCCATAAATGGGAGTCTGGTACCCGCCTCAAAAAGACTGTATTTCCCCCCACGAAGTGGACCCGAAGGTGTGTGACCGCCTAATTTCTCAACCGCGTCATCATAGTAGCCATCATTCAAAACCGGACCGTTATCAGAGGAGAAAATGACGAGCGTATTCTCCAAAATGCCCTCTTCCTCCAAGGTTTTTATCAATTCTCCCATACACGAGTCTGCCTCCAAGATCACGTCACCCCTTGGCCCCATTCCTGATTTTCCTTCAAATCTTGGGTGAGGAGTTCGTGGTACATGCGGTTGCTGCAACGCATAAAAAAGGAAAAATGGGTTTTCATCACCTTTTTTCCCTCGAATATAATCCCGCGCTTTCTCCGAAAATTCATCTGCCATATCCTCATCAACCCACTTGGCATTTTCTCCGCCTTTCATATAGCCTATCCTTGGAATGCCGTTGATGATGCTGTTGTTGTGCCCGTGGTGCCATTTCATTTTAAGCAAATCGGGATTTTCCTTTCCTGTAGGCTCCCCCTCGAAATTAGTGTCATAGTCCACATAGATTGGATCATTTTTATCCAATCCTACCACATGACCATCTTCGATATATACCGTGGGGACCCTGTCTTGGGTAGCGGCCATGATGTAGGCATAATCAAAACCCACTTCGTTGGGACCGGGACTTACCCGTTCATTCCAATCCACATTTCCATCACCAAGTCCCAAGTGCCATTTTCCCACTATACCTGTATTGTATCCTTTGGTTTTGAGCATTTTGGGAAGGGTCATCCGATCAGTTTCGATCAAAAGCGGCGCTGTGCCGGCAAGGATTTTGGCATTTTCATTTCTCCAGGGATAAATTCCTGTGAGCAAAGCATACCTACTCGGCGTACAGGTAGCTGAGGTAGCATAAGCATTGGTGAATTTCATCCCTTCATTCGCAAAGCGGTCCATATGGGGCGTGTTCAGCTCGGTAGCGCCATAGGAACTCAAGTCCCCATAACCCAAATCATCCAGGTAGATGATTACAATGTTGGGACGGGAGGTTTTTTCCTGCTCCCTGGAACCATTACTTTGGCATCCCAAGAAAGTTATTGTTAGGCCAAAAAAGAGTGTCTTAATTGCATAGCTTGTTTTCATGGTAAATGCTTTATATACAGAATTGGAATCAACATCTTTTTGATTGTCATTTTGGGTCATTATTGCTGATAAGATACCAGCTTTTTCTAAAATAACCGATGAAAATTCCATTTACTAATTACTGCCATCTGTTTAAAAAATTTATCGCCTATCGGCCAAACTGATATGAGAAGAGAATTAAGTAGTTGATTATGTCATCATTGTAGCTGGAGAAGGCAACAATGATGACAAAATAATCCAGTTTTTCATATTCTTTCCGCGGGCTTGCCTCCCGTGGTATTTTCTTTTAATCGTACAGGGTAAAGAATAATCGAACTTAGGTTATTAAGCTGAACTCCCCAATATTACCAAATGGATTCCAAATAATAAAGGGTATTGGTTTGGCCAAAACCCGCCAATTTTAAATCAGTGTACGGTTTCGTGGGAAAAATAATGTCCGTCATTACCGTTTCCCCGTCATTGATAAATACTTCAATGGAAGACTTGTCCAGAAAGATGTGCACTTTATCGGCTTTGGCTGAAGAAATTGGGGCATGGTGAACCTTTCCGAAGCCGTTCCAAAAATCTGTTTCACCAGATATGCTTCGATCCAAAGTCAATTGCTCGCCCACTTTGGTAATCAGGAGCTTTTCTCCGGCAGCATTACTGAATTCGACCGAAAAATCTCCTTCTTCCGGCTGTAGTTCCAATTCCACCAATTCCCCGGTAAGGGCAATATGGGTATCAGAAAAGCTTTCGGAGGAGGATCTGATTTTTTCCAGTTCCACTACAGGCTTGGAGGCCACCAGAAATTCATTGTCTTTATTTATCAGGTGCAGGGACCTGGGCAGCGTCATGGCAGAACGCCAGATTTCTGTCGGGACGATATTCGCATAGTTCCAATTGCTCATCCAACCGATAAACAATCTTCTACCGTCCGAATCGGGTATATTGGACCAGGTTACTCCCGCATAATTGTCCGTACCGTAATCCAGCCATTTTATTTCGCTGCTTTCCACATTGAAATTGCCGCCGTCAAAATCTCCAATAAAGTACTGGGTTGCAGATCCGCCGTTGGGACCTCCCGGATTAATACTGACAAATAAAATCCATTTTTCTTCCCCCTCTTCAGTTGTCAGGGTAAAAAGGTCCGGACATTCCCACACTCCCCCGTAAGCAGCCCAATCCGGATTAAAATCAGATTTGAATGTCCAGTCTAACAGGTTGGGAGAAGAGTAAAAACTAATTTTATCTTTCACTGCCAAGGTCATGATCCATTCTCCTTGTTGGGGAGCAGTTTCCACCCAAGCCACTTTAGGGTCTCTGAAATCCCGTATACCGGGGTTTTTCAATACCGGATTTCCTTCGTATTTGGTCCAGGTTCTGCCTTTGTCCGTACTGTAGGCTATTCCCTGGGTCTGAAAATCCTCCCTGCCGGCTTCTGCCCCTGCCGCATCATGGTACGTAAATATGGCTACCATGGCGGGGGCTTCATCCGTACCAAGGCCACTTGTGTTTTCAAGATCCATCACTGCGGATCCGGAGAAAATAGTCCCCAAGCTGTCGGGAGCTAAGGCCACCGGCATATGCTCCCAATGAACCAGATCCGTGGAAATGGCATGTCCCCAGTGCATGGGACCCCAAACGTTCCCCTCTGGGTGATTTTGGTAAAACAAATGGTATTCCCCATCATAATATACCATACCGTTGGGATCATTCATCCAATTGGCGGCAGGGGTAAAATGAAACTGGGGGCGATAGGGCTCATTAAATTTCGATACTTTTTCTTCCACTCCCTTTTCTTCTTTTCCGCAGGCCAAGGCCAGCATAAGGACAAAAACAGCAATGATTTGGGTTAGGATTTTCATAGTCTATGGGTTTGATGCATTTTTTTGAAGTTAATGCTATAAATTTTTTATTTCTAATTTTAGCGCAAAAATTAGAAAAAATCAGCTGTCCAATAAGCAGACAGCTGATTTAGTAGGCCTAATAGCCTGAATTCTGTTGATACACACCTCTTGTAAAATCAATTTCCCTTTGGGGAATGGGATAATATTCATCCCTACCGGAAGTAAATTGGGCATTGGAGAGAAAATCCCTTTTCACCCTTTCCTTGGCCAGGTAATCATTAAGGACTGTCGCTGCTTCCCCCCATCTTACCAAATCAAAAAAGCGGCTGCCTTCCATGGCAAATTCCATTCTCCTTTCAAATTTTAATGCCTTCCAGGCAAAAACCTTGTTGGGAAAAGATTCATAAGGGGCAACACGGTATATATCCGAAGCCCCAGCAGACAAAGGCCTCTGGGTACTTGCAGCTGCTCTTTCCCTTACCTCATTGATCAATGGCAATGCTTCATTCCATCGGTTAAGTTGAATCAAGGCCTCGGCTTTGAAGAGAAGCACATCGGCATACCGGATAAAATCTATGTTTTTGGAAGTTCCTATAAATGGACCTTCTTTTACATAACAGGAGCAATCCGGTGCCTGTTGTTCCTTCATGTTGCCAAAATAGCCATATACGCCGGGATCTCTTGCCCAGCTAAAATTATAGATCATATCTCCACTTTGGTTAACGGTATTTCGGTATTTGAAGGGTCTACCTGGTATCCCAACCGTATGGTCAATCCTCGGATCTACCGTTAGCCCACTTCCTGGCGTGGAGGTGCCATCGGGACCTACAGTACTAAAAATATCCTGTTCATTAAAGGTATCCAAAAGGGGTAAACCATCCGCACCTGTTTTAAAGGCATTGACCATATTCTGACTGGCTAGGTGGAAACCGCAACAACCATATAATCCGGTACCATGGGGAGAGTTCAATCCGGTAACATAGCTAACCCTACTTACCACGGTTCCGTCATTTATGGAAAACTGGATTGCCCAAATAGATTCTGGGCCATTGTCGTGTCCGTCCAGAAAATTATTGCCAAAATCCGGTTCCAAGGCCCCTGTTACCTCATCTGCATATTGAATGACTTCTTCTAATCGGGCAGCATTGATGTTGGTCACCTGATGCTGGTCGTTTTGTTCATAAGCCTGATATAGCCTTACTTTGGCCAGATAAGCCGCCGCAGCATTCCTGTCGGCTCGGCCTACTTCGCCCTGCGATTGCGGCAGGTTGTTATAAGCGAACAAGAAATCACCGGCAATTATATTCCACAGTTCATCATTGGGGATATCATTGGTCACCTGAGCTATTTCTTCCTGGCTTAAGCCCTCCAAGATATAAGGGATTTTTTTAAAGAGCACCTTCAACATAAAATGGGAATGTGCCCTGAGGAACCTAAGCTCTGCCTGTCTTAATGTCTTGTTTTCATATTCTTCAGCAGGTATTTCATTGATTACAGAAAGGGCAAAATTGGCTCTGGAAATGGCTTTGTAATAATTTGTCCAAGTACGGGGAGCCATGAAATCTCCCTGGTCCGGGATGGTCAAGTTATACTGTTCATACCGGTCTATTTCACCGACATCCCCACGTCCACCGCCTCCTTTGTAGGCATCGTCAGAACGTACACTTCCATAAACCCACTGTGAAGTCAACGGCCCAACCATTTCATCATTACCGATACCGGCATAGGCAGCAATCACCAGCCCTTCAGCATTTCCGGGAGTGGCCACATTTTCACTGGACAAAACCCCTCTTGGTTCGTACTCCAGAAAATCTCCGGAACAGGATCCCAAGGTGAGTGAAACCAGGATCATCAATAGATATAAATTATCGTTTTTCATGAGATGTATTTTTTAGAAATTTGCGTTAAGTCCAATCGAAAACACAGTTGGCACAGGAATCCTGTTAACATCCGTACGTTCAGGATCAGATCCAATGTAGTTTTTGGGAGTAAACCAGATCAAGTTCTCTCCCTGAAAATATGCCCTTAAACCGCTTACTCCGGACCATTTCTCCAAAATGGAATTGGGAAGAGAATAACCTACCTGCAAATTTCGAATTTTGAAATAGGAATTGTTTCTATACAGGTAATCGGAGGTTTGGGTATCGTTGAAGGCCAAAGAAAGTGAAGGAATATCAGAACCCGTGTTACCCGGTGTCCATGCATTTAGAATACCAAGTCCTGCATTTTCCCTTCCCTGCACAAAATTATTCCAGAAAATATAGGGGTCAAGCCCTATTCTTCCAGCTACCCCTGATCCAAAAATGGAAAAATCCAGGTTTTTATAATTCAGGTTAATCCCCAATCCATACTCCAAAGCTGGTAAGGTGTTTCCTATAAAATCCCGGTCGTCTGAGTCGATTACCCCATCATTGTTCAGGTCCATAAACCGGATTCCTCCTGGTCTTGCACCTACCTGTGTGGGGCTGGAATTTACCTCCTCCTGACTCTGGAACAATCCATCCGACCTAAACCCAAAGATGGAAAACTGGGATTGACCGATGATGGAATTTTCTGCCGTTCCGGGAAATGCCGCTCTGACCTCCTCCGGAAGAAACGTGATTTTATCCTGGAAGGCACCAAAGTTGGTGTTTACAGTAACGGTCAGTCCATTATCCATTGATTTGGTATAGCCCAGAGATAATTCCCAACCTTGGGTTGAGGTGGAAGCCCCGTTCAAAACCCTTTGTTGGCCTTCCCCGATTACCGAGGCAATCGGTGGTCGGGTCAGGATATCGCTGGTTTTCCTGGAAAAGAAGTCAAAGGAACCAAAAACAGCATAGTTAAAAAGACTAAAGTCCATGCCCAGGTTCCATTCTTTCGTGGTCTCCCATTTCAGGTTGGGGTTTTCGGCTTGGATGGACACAAATCCGGAAGGCAAATTACCTGTACCGTTGCCATTGATATCATAGGCAGTTCCTACATTATAATAAATTTCAAAGAATCCATTAATAAATTGGGATTGATTGGGGCCATACCTTGATTCATACAGGCCAAATCTGGCAAGATCACCAATCTCCTGATTACCCACTTCACCATATCCAGCCCTGAATTTTAGATCCGAGATGCTTTCGGCGTTTTTCATAAACTGTTCTTCACTGATTCTCCAACCGACGGTGGCAGCGGGAAAAACACCATACCTGAAGTTTCTTCCAAATCGGGAAGAACCATCCCTTCTGATGGTAAAGGAAGTCAGGTATTTGTCCTGATAAGCATAGTTGAGTTTTCCAAACTGGGATAACAATCGGCTACCTGTTGCATTTCCGGTATTGGTTCTGGCCCCTGTCGCCGCATCATGAACAAAATAAAATTCCGTCTCGACCGCAAAACCATTGGAGATGGAAACAAGACTGGAGAAATCATCCTTTATGGATTCTGTACCTAGAAGTGCTTCAAATCTATGTTCTCCTTTTTCCAGCCTATAATTAAGCGTGTTGGAAAAAACAAGACTTGAAAAATCATTGGTGTCGTGGATCAGTCGGTTATTAGTTCTTGTGATAAATCCGTTATTAACCCTTGGTTCGATGTCCTTTCGGTGAAAATCATTGTAATCAATTCCAAGACTAGTTCTAAACGTAAGGTTCTCCAGGATACTCCATTCCGCAAAAACATTTCCGTAGAAGTTATTCCTTTGGGTATTGTCCCATCTGTTGAGATATTGCATCAATACGGGATTGTTCCTGTCCGAATAACCTGCACCCAAGGGTCCGGCAAACTCACCATTACTGTCTCTGAGTGGTATGGTAGGAGCCAGGGTTATGGCTAGTCCCGGAGTTGGGGCACTTCCTACGTCAGGCGTGGCCAGGGTTTCGTTGGAAGTAGAAAACTGAGAATTAATCCCTAATTTGACCTTATCGTTGAACAAATAGGTGTTGGCATTTATCCGTCCGGTGTACCTTTCGAAATCTGTATATTTCAGTATACCAGTATTTACGAAATGGCCTAGATTAATCATCAGAGAGGATTTTTCCGAATTAGTTGCCACCGTTAATTCGTTATTGTAAACATATCCAGTCTTATAGGTTTCATCCTGCCAATCCGTGTCTCCGGCAGGCACATCCTGGTTACCTCCTACAAATGGCCGCACCGTAACCCCGTTTAGAACGGGATTGTTGAAATCACGATTCCAATCGAAGTTATAAATTTCCCCATAACCGCCAGTAGGATCTGCACCATCATTGACCGAAGCTCTCCAGAGTGCCTCTCCTCTTTGTACCGCATTGAGCATGTCGTACCGCTGCCTTCTTTCGGATAGCACGGAAACATTCGAATTAACGGTAACCGTCAATCTTTCTGCCCCTGCTGACCTGTTTTTGGTAGTCACCACGATCACCCCATTGGCCGCCCTTGATCCATAGATAGAAGAAGCTGAAGCATCTTTAAGTACCTGTACGGATTCAATTGCTTCTGGATTGAGACTTGCAAAAACTTCTTG
>JBBQXZ010000159.1:0-10931 GCA_038209145.1 Cytophagales bacterium
GTAAAGGCGTCATTGAGACTTATGCCAGGGACAATGGCATATCAGATATTGCAGGCAGGATGAACAATTACTTTGGTCCTGACAGTAACCGCCAGGGATATTTGGCAAGGTTGTATCGGAAAAACTTCATCATTCAGGTCGCGGTACCAATAGCGTTGCGTTATTTGCAACACACAATAGATAATCAACCAGATGACACGGTAGATTATAATAAATTATTTCATGACTATAAGCCCAACTCGGATCTTGTTAATCATTTCAACAAACATTTTGCACCAATTAAGTTTGATAACATCCGATGGACACTTTCCAAAAAAAGGGTTAATGACATTGTAGAAAATACTTTCGATCCGATGCTCAAGAAGCTGTCGGCCATTTTGTCTGCCTATGGTTGTGATTTTGTATTGCTTGCAGGCAAGCCAACGACGATCCCCAAAATCCGGGAGATGTTCATTAAATATTACCCTGTGTCTCCTGAAAGAATCATAACGCTCAACAATTACCGAGTGGGTTTATGGTATCCCTTTGCAGATGATTATGGTTATTTCAAAGATCCCAAAACCATTGTATCGGTAGGGGCCATTATTGCAACTATGGGTGGGAAACTTGATAAACTTGACGGTTTTCGTATCAATACGCAATTGCTTAAACGGAAATTGATTTCCACGGCAGATTATATTGGACTACTAAATCCAGCAACACAATGCATTGATAATGTGTTTATTAGTCCAGATAGCAACACCTATGAGCTTGATGTTCACACATTGCCAATGGCTATTGGATACAAACAACTCCCCAATCAGCATTATCAGGGGCGTCCAATTTATAAACTTGAATTCAATGATGCCGCTATCCGAGAAAAAGTTATGGAAGCCAACTCCTTACTCTCACGGGAGCAAGAAATCCAGAAGACGATCGAAGAACATAAAAATAATCTAAAGGGCCGTATGCCGTTTAAAATTAGAGTTAAACGCGAATGGAACTCAAGCAAGGAACATATTTCCATTGAAAGTGTCAAGGATAACAGCAGAAGTGAGCTGTCGAAAAAATCATTGTCTCTGGAAGTAATAACCTTACCCGATGAAAAGGGCTACTGGCTTGATACCGGTGAGTTTATTTTGAACATTAAATAAATTCATTTCTATAAACAGGCAAATCCAACCTTTAAACGATTTCAGCATAATGGTAATCAATAATATTCCTCAGGCCAAACTTGACCAACTTGCAAACATCACCGACGATTTGGTTGGTATCATCAATGAAGGTGTTAAATGGGTTGATGCCTATGAAAAAGATACTGACAAAAAGCGACAAACAAATTACGAATTAAAAAAATATCGTCGTGCCCTTAAGAATATTCGGGAAGTTGTAACAAAAAAGACGGTCTTATCCCTTTTTGGAAGAAGCCAGGTTGGTAAATCATACTTGGTGGCAGGAATCCTGTCGACTGAGGATGAGCCGGAGCTTGAAATTCCAGACTTTCATACAGGAAGTACATACAAGTTTATTGGTGCTATGAATCCGCCCGGCGGCAAAGAGTCAACGGGCGTTGTTTCGCGTTTTTCCATTGAGAAGAATGACCATGCGCATACTGAACATCCCATTGAAGTCAAACTTTTATCGCCAAAAGATATTATAATTATTTTATGTGATGCATATTATTCAGATATTAAGTATTTCGAATGCACCATTAGGGATGCCGAAATTTCAGAGTTACTTGGTTCATTAAATTCCTTGTCATCTACACATGCACAGTCATATTTAACTGAGGATGATGTGTATGATGTAAAAGACTATCTGGACAAATTTAAAGACAAGCCCAACATAAATATTTTTAATGAAAGTGATTATTGGGTTGCAATTGCTGAAAATGTTACCAACATTGGTCCGGACAAATGGAGTAAAATTTTTGATATACTCTGGGGGCACAACCAACGTTTCACCGAATTGTTTGTAACGCTTGTTGATGACCTGAAACATCTTGAATTTTCACGAAAGGTTTTTGTGGAAATGAATGCGCTTTTGGTGGCAAACGGTACTATTCTTGACGTTCAGCGGATAAAGGAGTTGTATAGTGATCCACTGGCGCCAGTTACTGTTGAAACGACTTCAAAGTTGATTAAACCCATTAAAAGGAGCAAACTTGCCGCTTTGACTTATGAAGTGATCATACCACTAAAGGAGAGTCTTGCTGAGGAAAAAGCATTTCTGCGAAATGTCGATGTGCTCGATTTTCCTGGCGCCCGTCAACGCGAAGTATATGAAGAAAAAAATGTCAAAGATCTATCTGACGATTATTTCTTTGACTTTTATATTCGAGGTAAGGTCTCGTATCTGTTTAATCGGTATACAGAAAATTATGAGATCAGCAGCCTCCTCTTTTGTATTGATGATCAACAGCTTGAAGTAAAAGATATTCCCAATTTATTGAACAATTGGATTAACAATTACATTGGTGAGAACATAGAGGAAAGGACACAGTCTTTGATGCGCTTTTCAAACAACGGAATTGCACAGTTAAGCCCACTTTTTATCATATTTACGAAAGCCAACATCATGTTGCAATACAAAGATGTTGATGAAAGTGGTGTCAACGATTTTAAATCTTACGATTACAAATGGGAGACCAGGTTTAAGGCTATTTTTATCAATGAATACTGTAAAGGACATGATTGGCCTGAAAATTGGGTCTTAGTCAATGATAAGGCTGAGAAATTCAAAAACATGTATCTCCTTCGTAACTTTAAATACCCAGAATCTATTTATGACGGTTATCTTGAAGACAAGGTTGAAAATGGCATAAGTGTTAGGAGGAAGGAGTATATGCAGGGGCTTCAGGAATCATTTGTTAACCACCCATTTAATCGTGATCATTTTCATGATGTAAGTCGAGGTTGGAATGAATTTACAGACCTAAATAAGGATGGTAGCCAATACATTATTGAAAACATTACACCAATTGCTACCAATAGAATTCGTACGGTGCGCTACGTTGATCTGCTAAAGAAATTTAAAGAGAATGCGATAAAATCAATTGGTTCACACCATCGAAGTGATAAATCAGATGAACAAATCAAAAAAGCTGCATCTGAGGGATCTGATCTTCAATTAAAAATGGATATACTCTTTGGAAGGGATGCATTCTATTTTGGCAGTTTTATTGAGAGTTTAACCTTAAACGAAAGAGAAGTTTTGGAGTTTTTTCATGACTTGCTCAGAAGTGATAAGTTGATTAAAAAACAACAAACAAATACTTACATCTTACTGCGCGCTCAAAATGAGGGCCTTAACCCAGACAAAGAGTACCATGAAAACTTGGAAGTGCTTCGGCGCAACTACAACAAGAGCACTTTAGAAGAAACTGAAGAGCATTTTCAAGTAAAAGAAGGCATTGATCTTCAGGAGCTTTTTTATGGCGATTTGTACAACTTGCAGAACAATTCGCTAATCTTGGCTGAAGAAGCCAGGGACTATTGGTTTGACCATAAACTTTCCCTAGATCAATTTTCAAAATTCATAGATATGGGTTTTGAACGTAGCATGCTGAATAAGCTGTTTGAAAATTTGAAACTAAGTTTTGGTCGACTAAAACTTGCTCACATTATTGCCAAGGAGATCAGGACTTTTGTGGATGTGGCTAAGCGTAACGACAGATCTGAAGATATGGTTGCCCATATCACTGCCGGTATCATTAATGAATTTGTCACCTCGGTGGGTTGGACATACTATTCAGATGCTGACAAACAAAAAATAAAGGATAGTAACTCGGCAAATCAACTTAATCTGAAACTGCCGGATGATAATGAGGTTTTTCAATCTCTCGATCGTATTGATGACCCAGAAAGCGGAAATATGTCGGTTGAAAAACTGATTGATTACATGAATGACCTACATGAAAAGTTAAGTCAATTGCCAATTGATAAGGAGACCATCCAATTTGTACCCATGATAAAAAACTATCAACGCTGGAGTGAACTTATGAAAACATCCTTCATTGCCAATTGCGATATACCCAATTACAATGTTGAGCACAATAAGCAACTGGGTGAAATACTTCAAAAAATGGGTCTCCCTGAGTTTCAAATTGAATAAGTGAATGCCAAACCATATAATTTTCAAGACGTCACTTTCAAACTACAAAGGTATTGTGTGGTATGGGCAACCTGTGTTCAGACAATACCCAAAGCTGAAAAACCACATCAAACAAAACCTTGGTGAAGAATTCGCCGTTTTTTTTGCTGAACCACACATAGAATCCGAAGAACAAAGGGGTAGCACTCATGGTTATTGGACTAGTGAAATACTCACATCCGCTGCCGTTCAGTTAACCAAACTGCCTCCCGGGCAACAAGCCGAGGCTAAGGAGCTTTTGCAGCATAAAGTTGTGACGCTGCAGAATTACGCCCAAAAATTACTTGAATCTGAAAAGACAGACGACAACAAGTGGGGACAACTAATCCTCAAAAGCGTTGATGTGCCAGATCTGTCCCACATCATGGTTGATGGCAAATCTGTTGCTTTGGTCGCATGGGGATTTAAATATTGCGAGGAATTGCCATCTTCCTCAAGTTTAAAAAGCTTGATCCACCCCATTACTACGCCAAAGATGCAATATCCGGATAGTGTTCCGATGGAATCAACAGAGCAAGAAGTTGCTGAAAACCCATCTCCGATTGAAGCATCTCAGGATACAATTCCTGCCAATAACAGTTTGCAAAACCAGGAAAATCTAAGCCGGGAAGTCCCTGCAGCAGAAACCAATGATTCTGTCCCTCCTCCCAATCCTGAAAAAGAAATCAAACATCCGCTCGCAACAGGCACAAACACCAAGGAAGGTACACACAGCCAAGGCCCACCCCCTCCCGGCAAATCTGGTTGGTGGAGAAACCGCTGGTGGATGGTTTTATTGCTGCTATTGCTGTTGTTAATTATTTTCTTTCTCATTAAGTATTGCTCTCCAAAGCCACAATACATGCCCAAGCAACCGGGCATGCTTTTACCCATCGATTCTACCAAAATCATCCAGGATCCTGATAGCGTTGCATTTATTGTCTCCGACAGGCTTAACATTGCACTGGTTGGAACACAAAAAAATGTTTTTGCTTTTGCGGATGCATTTAAAAAGACATATCCTGGAAATGATTATCAAATCATCTATTACGATACATTGACGTACCGTATCCAGATTCAAGTGCCTGTTGCAGAGAGGGATATAATCAAAAGGACATTGCCTGAAAAACTCCCGGATTTTAAAATGCTGATCTGGTATGAAAGCATTTTTCAACGGAATAAGATCCCCAATGATCCCGGCTTTGACGATATCAGCATGTATTGGTACCACGATATTATCAATGCGCCAGCTGCATGGGATATATCGCAGGGCGATACTTCCGTAATCATTGCTGTCATCGACGACGGTTTTGATCTTCAGCACCCTGAGCTTTCCGGGAAGTTCGTTAAGCCTTGGAACATTCCTGAACATACCTCAAACGTCTTGGGTGGTAGTAAAGCTTACCACGGAACACATGTTGCCGGTATCGCACTTGGTTCTTCGGACAACAATGCAGGTGTGGCAGGTGTGGCCCCACATTGCAAACTGATGCCGATTCAGGTAAGTGATCGCAATGGGATCATTAGCACAACAGCGATCATTGATGCAGTTTTATATGCAATTCATCATGGGGCAAACGTCATTAACATGTCTCTGGGCATGCAGATGTCTGATCAGGTGGCATTGTTTCCGCCGAGTATCCAGAAGGATATGATTCAGGAGCTTTTCAAAGATGAAGAAGCGTTTTGGCATGAACTTTTCGGAATTGCAAATGGCAAGAATATTGCTGTAGTATTGGCTGCTGGCAACCAAAACATCATGGTTGGCCTTGATCCCATGCAACGTACCAAACATACCATATCGGTTTCTGCCGTCGATCCTTACAACCATAAGGCTTCCTTCAGTAACTATGGTCCGCTTTCAACCATAAGTGCGCCAGGTGTACAGATCTACAGCAGCATACCCCAAAACAAATACAAGTTTCTTGATGGAACGAGTATGGCAGCCCCCATCGTTGCCGGGAGTGTAGCTCTAATAAAAAGTGTTAATCCGGCGCTTTCTTTTGATCAAATTGTCGATCTTATTCAGACTACGGGCATACGGGTCAACACTAAAGCCGACATGCCTGTTGGCAACCTCATACAACTTGATAGGGCATTGGGCGCCGCCTCAGCCAACAGGGCCCAAATGCCCAGTGTTGATTGCCCTGATCACCAAAAGAGGATTGACAGCCTCCTGCTCGAAATAGAAAAAATACGCGAACTCTGTCCTCCTGGCAATACTTCCACCGATACCATGCGTATGCCCGATAATGCGCGTGACCTTTCATTTGCCGAAGGCCGATGGAAAAGCACCTCCTACATTTACAATGAGGACGGTGAAAAGGTGACAATCTATTTTGATTTTTTCAGAAGTGGCAAAGGTAAACTCACCCTTGTGGAAGCAGATGATACACAATGCATTGCGGATCTGAATCTGTCGGTTGCTCAAAACCTATTTCGTATTGACCAGAAAGCTGAAGCGGAATGCCCTCCTTTGCCCAGCTCCTATTCTCCTTACATCTTTGAATGCAGACCAGACGCTTATGGTTGTGCTGAATGTGTGGCTCAAAATCGTATTCAAAAAAACAACCGTTTCACGTTCAGGCTTGTAAAAATCAATTGAATGATCAAACCAATGACTTTACCACATACGATTGGCCTTCAGCGGCATTTTTCCTCGGTATGTAGGCGCTTTCTACGGTTTCATCTATATATTTGTCCAAAGTTAATAAACTAATCTTCACATTACAAAAAACCTACTATGTCTGGAGGAACAACCGTTAACCCAGTTTTTACCATTATTCGATTAATTGGGCTCTTTTTTGTCTTGATACTGCTCTTTGCAGGTCTAATATACACCTTTAAAGGCAACATGGTTGTTTCGGCGCCCATTGCTTTGTTAGCCATCATTGCCTTTGAACGATTGTCCCATCGCCTCATAGTTCTCAAAACAAGAAAAACAAATTATCGTAGCAATACTGAGGAATATGCAACCTTAGGTGTTTATTTATTGGCCTTCTTGCTTGCTTTTCCTGCAAGTTTCCACTTTCTAGACATAGACTTTAATCGCAAGGATGCCATCAAAAGATCCGGAGAAAACAAGCTGGAACAGTTGCGTGGACTAAACGATGATTATGAAAAGGCTGTGCAAGGCAAACTTGAGCAGTTCAGGACCGAAGTAGACGCTAACCTGACAGCTTACCTGCTTGCAAAAGGAACAGAGAAGGCCAATTACAAAAGAATTTTGGGCGAGCAACTCGGAGCTTCATTCATACAAGCTGCATTCATAAGAAGCCACGAAATTTCTCCCTCAGATGCTGTTTTGCGGGAGCGGATTAGGAATGAAATGGCGCCTGCCGTAAAAAACAAACAGGGTGTTACCAAAAGTATTTATGCCCTTGACTCCCAACTTGACCGGGAGTGGAAAGAGTCGTACGAAAAAGCCCGCCGCACCTTTAACTCATGGAATTTTTTTGAGTTGAGTTACGATTACAACAACCTCGATGAAGTATACGGTAAACTGTATGCAGCTACCAAAGCCAAAATGCCAGATTTTGAGGCAGCAGAGGCGATGACTACTTCTGAAATTCAAATGGATAGCCCGATGGAATCTGTTCGGCAAGCAGGCGTGGGCGATCTTGGAAAATTTGGCCTTCTGTTGGTTTTGCTGCATCTGTGTATTCTATTGCCTTACTTGGTCTCCGAACGACCGGTTAAAACCATCGAAAGACACTCTGGTCCTTACACCAACGAGGGTAGTGTCGATATAGGTAACCTCTAATGCTTAACATCTTTTTCAAACACTGCTCCTCCAAAATCCTTCATGCCTAATTGTGCCTGACCATGTTTAATAACGATAACAACAAACTTGATCCCGCAGCCGCAGCGATGTATAAGCAGCAAATAAAAACCGGTGCTCTAAGTAATTCCAGAATCAGAGAACTTTTGGATTCCGGTAAAATGGATCGTTGTGAATTACTTGATGAAGGCATACTTACCCAGAGAAAACTTGACGAGATTTATTACATAAGCCCAACTGAACATCTTGATAACATTCGCAATAGGAAATATTCCAATGATAAGGTTAGGGATTTGATAAAAAGCAATAGCATTGATGAAGATGATGTATTGCAAACAGGCGTTTACACAAAGGAACAATTGGATATGGTTTTGGGTCGTCCAAGACCTCCAATCACAGTAAATTGGGAAGATATTGATTGGAGTCACGTACCAAGCATCAAAAACGACCGTGTAGATGTTTACGTTCTTGGAATGGCTGGTTCCGGGAAATCGGTATTTATGTCGGGTCTGCTGTATTATGCAAAAAAGAAAGGACGTTTGATAACAGATATTGATAATCCGGCAGGCTCTAAATATGCTGATATATTGACGACTGCTGTTCGCAAAGGACAGGTCCCGCCTCCGACACCTGTTGAAATCATTCAATACATGGCTTGTGATTTTAGGGATTGGAACAACATTCCGCATCCACTGACCTTTCTTGAGATGAGTGGTGAAATATTTGAAAAGCTTTATTCTGCCAAGCCCGAAAATATTCACAGCCGTTTAAAAGAGTACATTGGTAGCAGCAATCAAAAAATAATATTTTTTGCAATAGATTATTTTCTTCACAGCGAGGATGGTCAGATGTATGAAGATACCGCAACACAATCGGATCGGTTTGAACATGTGTTGAAGTTTTTTAGAAAAACGGGTATGCTTAACAACACCGAAGCGGTATGTTTCCTGATTACCAAATGGGATCTCAGTGGACAGGGTGACAACCAGGCTGCAGCTCGTGAGTTTCTTCAGAACGAATACCTCAATCTTATCAATCTCGCTAAGGAGTTAAAGCAAGAATTCGGATTTAAACTTGAAGTTTACACTTTCAGTCTGGGTAATTTTAACGGCATGAATGGCTACACCTATGTCGACAATGATTCCGAGAAAATCTTTAACTGGCTTTGCTCTTTCGCTCCCATCATTCCGGGGCAAAAAAAGAAAAAGTGGCTTTTTTAATCCTGACCAAATAAGTAGTTCATCTTCCATACTCGATAAATAGAATGATAAATCTGATCGATAATCAACAGTGCGGATTGATAGCCTGGGGGACCAAGCGAGGCAAACAGGTGTTTTTTGCACACAACGTTAAAGGAGACCTTAGTGACATTGACAATGGATTAACCGACGTACGCATACCCGTACAGGTTCAGGAACCCAACTTGTCTTTTTTTGGCATTGATCACAATCCAACTTATGCCATCATTACGATGTATCGAAGCATCTACGACTGGCTTAACCGTCCTGGTTATTATGCTATTTCTCTTGTATTTCCGGGCAATAGCGTTTTTAAGCATGCTGATCAGTTGATGCCCTTATTACAAGAGTTGACGAAACTTTACTACGATAAGTACATTGCGCCCAATCCCAAATCAAATCAAATTCTGGATGTACGGGAAGATGTAAGATTTTTTTCAGAGCCATTAAAAATACCGGATCTTGAAATTATCCATGAACAAGGGGACAGGTCTGGAAAATACCAAGACCGATGTCTCATACAATATAAGGATCATGATCAATTGGGGGCTCTCCTGCAATATTTCAGGAGGGAAGAGTTGAAAAATTACGGGCAAATTTTCTTACTACCCTCCAACGAGGGACGCCTCCATTGTAGTTATCCTCGTATTGAGTTAAAACCCATCGTCCATACCGTTAAACTCATAATATCTGTAGCTGATCATAATAATAAATCCATTCCCAACGTAAAATACCAGATTGAAAAATACAATAATTTTAACCCTCAATTGCAATGTTTTAATGCTGAAAATGGTATCATCGAACTTGACAAACTTGTTGAGAGCGATGCTGTTAAAATTTCTATCCAAAAACCAGGATATGAAACCCAAAATCTGACCGCTTTATTAAGTAACAACTGGCGCTCGTTTTTTGCTGATCCAAAGCAAAAAATAGTTAAATTGCCTGTAATAATGAAACCTGCCGCTCCCCCTTCACCTCCTCCTCCAATATTCCCTCCGCAAGTGTCAACTTCTGCGTCCAAGTCAATAGAAATTCCAACAGGATCCTTTTCCGGTGCTAGCGTTGAAAATATACCGACGGTTGATGCACCAAGGTATCCTCCTGAAATGCCGACGTATGGCCCTGTTCCTGGTCCTAAGGATAAAGTCAATGCCAAGGCACTGATAAGCATTGGGGTCATTATTGTAATGTTTTTTTTACTTATTGCTTTGTGGTGTAATTTTTTTAATTTTGATAAGATTGTTTATGATTATGAAACCAATTTTAATAATTTAAAAACCAGTTATCAAAAAACAGAAGATTCCAGCTGGAATAGTGCATCTTTCAAAAAGATCAATGATATTATCTCAACGATAAACAAGCAGATCGCTTCAGATTCAGTAAAAAACCTTAGTGATAATAAAAGGAAAAATCTAAGAAGCCAGCAGTATATATTAAATAATATAAAAAATCTATTCGATAGAAATAGTAAAAGGAAATCAGAAGATCATATTTCAAAACTAATTATAAGTGATAAATTTGAATCTGATGATGCGCTTAAAATAAAAGATGAAATAAAAAATATGAATGTCGATACTTCTTTTAGAAACAATTTGAAAAATTATATAAATGCGTGTGATTATGTTAATGATGCAAAACTTATAATCAAAGGTGAAGGTAATAAGGTTGAAGGTATTAAGAATATCACTGAACAACTTAATCGGGTTTTAAAAGATAAGAATTATGGTTTTCTAACAGACGAGCAGAAGTCTGTTGTCACAGAGTATAAAAAAATACTCGAATTAATGAATAATAATACTAAC
>JBBQXZ010000160.1:0-10927 GCA_038209145.1 Cytophagales bacterium
AAAACATGGACTTTTTGGAGATGATTGTTGTATATTCGTTAGATGTATCGGCCATTAAAGAAGGCCAATTAGACGAAACTATTAAATCCATTAATGTGAGACTCAAAAAAGCAGCGGCGGGGCAAGGGTAGTCACCCACCAATACCTGGCCACCGAAACGGTCTACCTGCTTACCATTTTATGATAAGGGGTGAAAAGCCGGCCTAAAACCCAATGAATTCAAAGAGATACTTGAAGACTTGGAACTGGGATAAAAAACCCGGCAACTGTGCCGGTTTTTTTCACGAACTAACCCTGGGGGGTTCGTCCTATATTCGCCGTATCAGGGGCTTTATTGCTAGGCTTAAGTTTATAAAAAAGAAATAAATGTCTTAGGGTTTCTCCCAATACAATCATTACTAACCACATTTGTAATGATTCACTTTTAACATTGGAAAAATAAAATAGGAGACAAAAATATTCATCAATAAAAAAAAATCCAATTTTATCCTTTTTAAAACAATACTCATTTCTGGAAAAATTCCCAATTATAATATCAGTCCCTAGCAAAGTCAAGGATATTACCAAACTTGAAAACAAAGTTTAGTACAAATGACTAATTCCATCCTAATTGTCGCCAAAATCGGGACAGTTGATATTATAAAATAGTCCTACTATGAAAATAATCAAAACGTAAGATAAATAACTAATTATTCTCCTATTGATCATAACTATCTTGGGGTGAATGTGATAACTGATTTCAAAAATTGCTTATACAAATCAATCCCTCTTTTTATCGAATATGTGTCCTTTTGATCATCTAATCCGGAAAGAACGTTTCGTCTCTTCGGAAAGCAATAAAGATAGTTTTTTTCTTTCAGTTGAGCAGGTTTCAGTTGAAAAAAAAAGGGCGTACATGCTCCATTTTTGTAAGATGTCTTTCAAATAGAATTAACAGAAAACTTCGGGAAGATTGCGCTGCTTAACCGGCGAACCGCATCAGTATCCCAAGCGTCATTCCGGAGCCGTTTACCAGGTTGTAGGCGGCAACAGTTCTATTTCCTCCTGCCTGGCTCGGAGGGAATGGCGGACCGCCAACGCCAAGACTAAAAGTTGAAGCGGTTTTTGATTTCCTCACGGACGGATTCATGGGACACGTACTGGCGGTTGTCCAACTGTTCCAGGCCCGCGTCGATGGCCGCCCGGTCATCCACATTTAAACCTTCCCAAAAATCCTCATCGTCCTCAATGTTCAACAGTGATTTGACAGCGTTCAAAACACGCTCATCGTTGCTGTTGATGATTTCAGATATGATCCTGTATTTTACGGCAATGTCCATTTGATTGTATTTTATCTGTTCCATAAAGTTAACGGTTTTTCTGATTAATTAAGTTTCCCCTGTCTATACTAGATTGTATCTCCTAGACCCGAAAGCTATCTCTCTTTTTCTTTCATCGGCACAAGCATACCCCCGGCGGATGTGCTCAAAAGCATCGCCGACGCGCTGGAAGGATAAACCGACTACCTGATGAGTGACAATGGGGCATTTCCTAATCTCTAATTTGATTAGCCTCTCCCATAACTAAAAATAGTTTATCCGCATAGGAAATACAAATAAATACTTGCAGATTAATGAACAACGTTATAGTTGGTTTGGATGCTTATTACAAACCTCAGCCAGACAGTAGTCAATATTGCGGACTATTTCTTTACTAAGAAGTTCTTGAATAAGCCATTACAAATGGCATAAAAAGGAGTACGACGTCAAAGGAGGTATGGGGTAGAGGATTCTACACCCAGTCGGGGGCATTCCGGAGCCAATTCACAGTGAAAAGCAGTATATTCGAAGGGAGGGAGTATAATCTCCTGTTTTTAGAAGATTATATTCAAAAACAGGATTAAAAGTCCCCCAAAGTGGGGGTATTAGGGACAAAACATATCGGGTGGGGATTTAGGTAGCAAACCGAAACACATCCATCCCAATCAAGCGAAGAATCACCAACCCCGGTTTTGTCGGAAATGGAATGCCAACCCAACCTTCCCCGCTGCCAAACCAAAAGCTATAGATTCATCCCATACCAAGGGTTTCACCCTTGTTTAATATGCCCTCTGTTCAGCCTATATTTCCCACTTTGGGTTTGTTGAAATTATGGAAAGACTTTGGTAGGGTAAACCCTTACGTGTTTTGGCACAATAAATATTTTGAAACCCAAAAAAAACGCGCCAACAAACTATTAAAATTGGTAGAGATGTTCAAAAAGTATTTTTTATCTTGTCACCTTGCCATTGAATCTAAAGAAGTTCCTTTGAACTTTATTCAATTTTAAATTTTATTATGATTCAAATTCTATTATGAAAAATCCCTTTGGAAGAAATGAACAGGTAATTCCTTCTGTTAAAACAGGTTTGGGAACCTTTGGAGGGGTTTTTACACCTTCGATTTTGACTATTTTGGGGGTGATCATGTACCTCCGGTTTGGATGGGTGGTGGGAAATGTGGGCCTTATCGGCACTCTGCTTATCGTCACCATAGCCTCTTCCATTACTTTTTTGACAGCATTGTCTGTAGCCGCTATTGCCACAGATCAAACGGTCAGAACGGGAGGCGCCTATTATATGGTCAGCAGGTCACTTGGCGTAGAGGCAGGTGGTGCCATTGGAATTCCCCTATTCATCGCACAGGCACTTTCGGTAGCACTCTATACCGTTGGATTTGCAGAAAGTGTAGTCAGTGTTTTTCCCACTTTGGATTTCAAGATGGTAGGTATAGTAACTACAATAGCAATAGCTACTTTGGCGATTATATCTGCAAAAGTAGCTATTAAGGCCCAGTTTTTTATAATGTTTGGGATAGGACTTTCTTTGTTGTCATTTGTTTTAGGTGGTCCGATAGAGGAAACCAAGGTGGAAATGTGGGGGGCTGCAGACCGTCATTCTGAGGGATTTTGGGTGGTTTTTGCCGTATTTTTCCCGGCCGTAACGGGAATTATGGCTGGCATAAATATGTCCGGGGATCTTAAAAACCCTTCCAAATCCATCCCTAAAGGAACCTTCGCCGCCGTGGGGGTTGGATATGTGATTTACATGGTTTTACCAGTCCTTTTGGCTAATCGTGCCGATGCGTTGACACTGATTGAAGATCCGATGATCATGCGCAAGATGGCCTATTGGGGAGATGCCATCTTAATAGGGGTTTGGGGAGCTACACTTTCCAGTGCTGTTGGGAGTATTTTGGGCGCCCCGCGGGTACTTCAGGCTTTGATCCGCGACAGGATTTTACCAAATTGGCTAGACTGGCTTGGTAGGGGTTCCGGTGATGATGATTCTCCCAGGCTAGGAACGCTGTTTACATTGGGAATTGCTCTTATTGCTGTTTACCTCGGCAATTTAAATGTCATCGCACCTATATTGACCATGTTCTTCCTTACAACATACGGGGTTCTAAATGCGGCCGCAGGGATAGAAAAGTTTCTGGACAGTCCTTCTTTCCGGCCCCTATTCAAAGTTCATTGGCTATTTTCCCTTTTGGGTGCCATAGGATGTATAGCGGTCATGTTTCTGATCAATGCCTTGGCTACCGGATTGGCATTCGTATTTATAATATCGATCTTTTTATGGTTACAAAGCCGGGAATTACAGACTGCATGGGGGGATGTCCGAAGAGGAATTTATATGGCTATGATCCGCACGGGCTTATTAAACCTAAACCGGAGAAAGGCCACAAAGACTTGGAGACCCAGTCCTTTGGTACTTTCGGGAGCACCTACCAGCCGTTGGCACCTTATTGATTTTGCTACCTCAATAATACATCACCGGGGTATTTTAACAGTTGCGACCGTGCTTACCAGTGATAATCTTGCTTCTGACAGGTTAAAGAAATTGGAACAGAATATCGAGGAATTTTTATTAAAAAGACAGACCCGGGGTTTCGCCAGGGTAATTTCCGCATCGAACCCCTTTACGGGTTCTGTTGATTTTGTCAAAAACTATGGCTTTGGTTCATTGATCCCCAATACCATCATCTTGGGGGATACCGAAAACCCGGACCATATGGAGAATTATTGTGAAATGATTTCACAATTTCATTTACTCAACAGGAATGTCGTCATCATTAAAGACGACATAAACAAGGGGTATGGTGACCGGAAAAAAATCGATCTATGGTGGGGGGGGCTAAAAGCCAACAGTGGCCTGCTGCTGATTTTATCCTACCTGCTGTCCACCAGCAGGGCATGGTACGGGGCAGAGGTGACGGTAAAGATGATGGTTAAGGATGAAAAGGCCGGTATTGATGCCAAAAAGAATTTATCCGTCCTACTCCAAAAATTAAGGACCGGTGCAAAATTAGAGGTAATTGTTGCCAATGGTCGGACGATTGATGAAGTAATTTATGATTCCTCATCCAATGCTGATCTAATCTTTATGGGAATGGCTAAGCCGGATCAAAATTTTGTGAACTATTATAAAAAATTGCAGTCCTGGATCCAAAATTTGCCTACCACCATACTCGTACTCGCCGCAAAAGATATTTCCTTCGGTGAAGTGCTTTTGCAGCAGGATGTTTTTAGAAATGATTGAAGTCATTCATGTCATGACCTGAGGTAATGGCATGAATGGTCGACCGTGTTTGATTAAATAGCAAGTTCAATAATTTTGAAAACCAACTTTTAGAAGTTTTGCCGTAATTCCGCAAAAACATAGAAATAACTGAACAATCACTCCAATGCCTCATTAATCAGCCTGACCATCAGGTTATTTAGATATTCCACTTCGTATTCTCCCACAGTAGGTTCCAAATGGTCATTACCGATTCCGCTGTCATTGGTGATGAATACATAGGTCCCATTGGTGCTGATGGCAAAAAAGCGCATTAGGAATTCGGTGTCTTTGTCAATACCACTAGCGGTGACAGGTATGATTTTTATACCCTTTGCTGCCGCAGCCTGAATCGATTTTTGAAGGCTCAAGAGGACATCAGAGCTGTAGTGAGGTGGGGCATCAAGCACCAAGAACAACAACCTTGCCTTTGCCATACCCGTCCATTGAAGTTCTCCCATTGCCTTTTCCAAAGCTGTGTGAACTGCCTCGGGGTAATCTCCCCCTCCTTCTGCTTTTTGATTTTTGATGAAATTCATAGTTATGTTTACATCAGAGGTGAATGGAGAAACCCTGGTAACATAATCATCACCCGCATCTTTGTAAAATACCGAACCCGTAATCAGTTGGAACTGTGGCTGATTATTTTTGACTTTTTGAAGGACATCCTTAAGTTCCACTTTTAGGAATTCCAGTTCGTCACCCATTGAACTTGTGGCATCTACAATAAAAGCAATTTCTGCCCTTTGTGATAAAGGGGTATTTTCAGCATAGGTTATGCTGTTAACACCCTGTTCAAAAGAAAAAACATTGGCGTGGATTAGTCGACCGTTGTCAATATCAATTTGTAGGTATGAATTGTCAATTCTTTGGGCGGGGTTTTTAAAGGCCTCTCCCCAAAGTTCAGCTTTGCCATTATTGTCTGTTTTCGCTTTCCAGACTACCTCTCCGTTTGCCTTCAAAGCTACGCTTACATCTTGGTGAGGAACTCCATTTGTGTCTTTTAGTTCCACAGAATACCGTGAGATCAAATTGAACTTCCAATAATCAGGCATTTTGGAAAATTCCTGTTTTGCCAAAAGATCCTGCCAGTAAGACCAATTGTCCAAGTCGCTCCATTCCCCGGCAGTAATCAGACCGGGCTCAATGTTGCCATTTCCCTCTGCCGGATTCTGCGCTTCCCCTGATGCTAAATCTTTAGCGGTTCCATCAGAGGTTCCACTGGAAAAGGAACCGTCCATACCAGTCATATCTGAACTGCAGGCCAAGAAGAAAATGGAGAGAAGGGAAAGAAGTATAAAACTTCCCAAGTAATGATTTTTCAAAGACTTGAAAATTAAATTGTTCGATATAATTTACCTATTGATGACGTAAGATTGTTTAGATATGTCCTACGATTCCAAAAAATAATTTTAAAATTTTTATTTTTATTATTTCATTCCACAGGAATTGATGCTTGATTCGTCAGCATGACATGCAGGTAGTAATTTTTCCACTAGGGGAAATCCATGATATATCTTTAATAGATAATGGTAAGCGATTTAGTGTCCAAGGATCACTTATTCCCTGCCCTTCTCATACCCTTTCGCCCCAAAAGCTCTTTATCAAAACAAAGACACTTTAGTAAGTACCCAGACCAACGTTCTCAAAGTTATTTCAGCTTATTTGCTGGAAATTCTAACTGTTCTTCCATTTGGAATCCATTAATTGAATGATAAAATTGTATTTATGTCAATACGAAGATTACATATTATTGTATTCATTTTAGAACAATATTGATGTTAAATTGACCTCAATAGAAAACAATTGATGTGGCAAAAAATGAAATCTACCATTGGATCGAAAATACTTTGTGGAAGGCATGAATCCAATTTGACAGGGACTTCCTTTGGTAAAGGATAAATTTTCAACGAAAAAGGATCTTTAACTCCAATGAGTAGCCTAGTTGCCCAAAATTGATTCTCTACTCCCATTCCATCACTGCCGTTTTCTTAAAATAGCCATACCCATAACTTACCGAAAGGATATCACCTTTCTCCAACTGCATCACTTGCCCGTTACCCCGTATTTCGTTTCCAAAGATTTCCACGGTGCCTGAAAGGAATTCGGAATAAGGGTCATTTTCAACCAAGTTAACCGCCAAACAGTCCCCTTTGCCATTGCATAACTGTACATGGACCGAATCAATAGGTTCTTGCTGAAAGTTTAGTGCCGCTTTTAACTGGATAAGTAACTTATTGTTGGCTGCTTTTTTCAAAGAGATATCCGTATAATAATTGGCCATATAAGCCATGCTGGTGTTATAAGCAGTATTAAACTGCACCCAGCCTTCTGTCCAGCCGAGATTTCCCGCTTCGGGATGGTTGGGATAGTGGAAGGATTTTGGTGAACCGTCAAAGACAAACGGGAGCTCATCGAGAAGTCCTATCCCTCCTTTGTGCCGGCTGTACCAGCCCAAATCAACCCCTTCTACCTCATCTGGACCTTTATGGGAAAACTGTCTGCCAGTTGGATTTCTACCAAAAGCATTCTCAAAATGGGACCAAGCCAATACTTCCAAGCTGTCGGTAAGATCAGAGTCATCCATTATAGTCATTGCTGCAAATGCCGCGGCAGGAAAACCCAGGATATTTCCGGTTTCATTCCACCCGGGGGGAGTCCATTCTTCTTCATCATATTTGCGAAAATCCCAAAAGTTGTCAGACCGGGATAGCGCAATTTTGGCCCATTCTTCAACCTTTTCTTTCAACCTTTTCGGTGACCTATCTGGATACTGGGTATGAAAAAAAGCAAATGCCCGCATGGTCATGTGCTCCGACGTGCGCTGCCCCTTGGTAGTCATCGGATCATTCCAGTCCAGATTTTCGATTATCCACTCCAGTTGGTTGAAGGCGGAAAGAAAATATTTATCCGCATCTGGGGCTTTTTCCCGTAAGGCCACGTCATACATCATCAGGTTGGGAATGACCGAAAACCCGGGAGGCATCTCCCCTTTTGTTGTTCCCAATTGTGTTTTTAAGGCCAACAAGTTGTGTTCCGGGCTTAGATCGTATTGGGAAAGGGAGTGTTCGGATACCTCTTCCTTTTCCCACACCGAGGTGGCATAGGCATATACAACATCAAAGTTTTGCCGGGGCAGCCAACTTTTTAAATAAGGCCAGGCATACAGAAAGTGGGCCAGTTCGGCTTTTTGCATTTCGTGATCCAGTTCCTTGGAAACTTTCACATCTGCGTCCCAATGAATCAGTTGGATAACATCGGGAGTTCCAGGTGCAAAAGGATCCAGCGTACCCCAAAATCCCCGGTAATTATCCGTAAAAGACGAATTTGCCACATAGGCTGATGTTACCTCCATGCGCTCATAGGCCGCTGGATTGGAAAGATACATCGCAACTAGGCTCTGCATGGCCCAGTTGAAAAAATCCCCGTCCCTCCATTCGAAGGAAATGGGTCTGATTTCAGCCACATTTCCAACATAGTGTCTGGCACCGATCATAAAATCCAACATATGGCGATAAGAAACCCTCTCCAACCAATAGGGGCCTATTCGAAAGGGAAATGATTCTTGGTCATTTGCAACGATGGAGAATTCCTGCTGTGATACCGGATTGAATTCGGAAAAATCCCCCTTTCCTCCCTGAATGATCCCTTCAAACAACACCTTTTCCTTCCCAACTTCCGTGACGAAAAAAGCGGTTTGATCCTTCATTTCAGGTGCGGAAAACCGCTTTGGACGGTTTAGGTTGTAGCCACTTTGGTTTACCAAAATGGGTCTGGCCGCCAAGTCAACTGTATCAACATAAACCTGACCAAATAATCCAAACTCGATCACCTGCATGGGTTGCTGATCTGCCGCCGCCAATCTAATTCGGTCTGTCAACAGCTCTTTATTCAACTCAATCTCAACTTTTTCAGATGCATTGTTCTCAATTGTCTCCACAATTCTCCATTCCCCATTGAGTAAATATTGGAAGTGGAATTTACTGTTCGGTTTTCTTTCAGGTCCAAATAGGATTGATATTCGCGTCAATTCAGTGGCCCCGGGCAACCGTACTGTCAACCAGGCACTTCGGTCTTCCGCGTCACTGGACCAAAAGCTGTTATTATCCCCGTCGATGGCTGACGTTGGAGAAGACTGGTCTTGGCTGGAACTTACAGCTGCCTGGCCTGTTAAGGAGAGGTTATTTTGACCATAAGAATTCATCATTCCCAGAAGGAAAATTAGAAAAAATAACCGGTTAATAGTTTGCGTAGTTTTCATAGGATACTTCATTTCAATAACATAAGATTCCGAAAAGCGAGGCAGGTACCTGCGCACTTTGGTGCTTCAGGTGGATTTTAAGTTGCTTTGTTGCCAAAGGGGTTTTCAATGTGAGGGTGTAAACGGATTGGTGGTTATCCGTAACTTCGGCCAGCAGCTGGCCAGAATCTGCGCACAACTTAAAATGAGATACACAGAATGGGATTTCCGATTCCGGATGTCCCATTAAAGTAGATTCCATGGAATGATCCGAATCTGTGTCAAAAAACAACCTTATTTGCCTGATAGTTTGAATTTTATCCCATTTTATTTCAAGTACAGGATCTTTGTCATCTGGATCAGCCACCCAACAGTTGGTCTTTTGGGTTGGTCTGAAAATGCCGTTGGTCACGTGCTGGGCTGGAAATGTATCCAAGGAATTTTTGAAAGTTAGTGCCAGGTTGTGCCCACCAGGTCTACGCTCCGGCAACCAAAAATCAAATGTGTCAATTCCGATTCCCGCGGGTGGTTCCTGCCTGCTGCTCACAGCCACCGCTTTGTTGAATTTTTGGAAAACAGTAAGCAAGCCACTGACCCGCTTTTGGGTACATTTGACTTCTACCAGCGAATTGGCATGAAAGGCCAGGAAGATATAACCCGGTTTAATTTGCTCGTAGTCAAATGAGATAGTGATATGCTGTTCGCCTTTATTTACCGCTATCCACTGTTCTCCCAAAACTTTGTCCGGCGTGAAATTTCCCGGTTTGGAGGCAGCTAATAATTGGAGGTGAATCGTTGTGGATTCAGCGGCTCGAATAGGAACCGACATGTCGGAAAGCTGACCTGAGGGGAAAGGAATAAGTTGGGCCATGGAAAACTCAAGATGCTTCCAAGGGCCGTCAGCAGCTAATTCCTGAAGTTGAAAAGTGGATGAGGCTTTAAGAACAGCATGTTGAACCAGTTCTTCGGAATCGTCCAAGGTCAATTTTGGAATGTAATGTCCAATTTTTAGCAGTTCTTTTTGCAGGATTTTCATCCAGTCGCCTTTTGTAATATCCCTTGGGTAAAGGCCATGAGTCACACATAGTTTTGCCGCCAAGGCCACCGCCTGGGCATTGTGGGAACAGGTCGCCATCACCCGGGAAGATCCAAAGGCCACATGACTGGCACTGATACTTCGACCACCCAGAAAAAGGTTTTTGATATTTCGGCTATACATGGTCCGAAAAGGGATTTGGTAAACACCTTTGGAATGCCATTGGGTACATCCGGCCTTGTCTCCATAGACGCCATCGGCCGGATGCAGGTCCAAGGCCCATCCGCCAAAAGAAACGGCATCCGCATGTTCACGCTGCTCTACCACGTCCTTTTGATGCAGCATGTAGTCTCCCTCAAAACGGCGGCTTTCCCGCTTGCCCGGAATTGTCCCTACCCATTCAAGGGTGTGGTTGGTCATGTCGGGAAATTCGCCAGAATTTTTGATATGGTCCCAGATACCATAGATCACTTTCCATAGTTCCCATTTGATGGTTTCGCTTTCATGGATGGTATCCATCCGACCGCCATATTCTACCCACCACAACCTGCAGCCGTGGTCCTTTAGGTTAAAATTCCTGAATCGGGGCAGTTTTGTCAGTGATTTATGGGCGTACGAAGGGGATATAAAACGCACAGGCTTGTCGGTAGCTTTGCTATAAAAATACAGCGAATGGCCCAAGAGTTCACCATACCCATGATCAGGGGCAAAAGCTTCGTCAAATTCATCCGCCTTTTCAGCACCCATCCGAAAGGCAGCCCCCGCCAAAAATCCCAGAATACCGTCGCCGGAAGCATCTACAAAGAACGGTGCCTGCAGGATATAGCTCGTAGAGTTCTGACTGCAAAATGCATGCACCCGTTCAATCTTATCATCCTCTTTTTTGTCCAAATCATGAACTGCCGTATTAAGTAGGAGTTTGATATTGGGTTCAAGTGATACTTTTTCCAATAATACGGTATCCAAAATCAGGGGATTTCCTTCCGGATTTCGATACAAATTTTCCACCAGAATCTCATCAATTACTCCTCCTTCCCGCGCCCACCGGTTGTTGTTTCCCATGTGGGATGTTGCG
>JBBQXZ010000161.1:0-10723 GCA_038209145.1 Cytophagales bacterium
GGTAGTACAATGGGCAAAAGAGAAAGGAAGAGTGTAGGCAATACCTGATTGGATGCAGGCATTTCCACAGGCATTCGCACTGGAATCACCATTTTTTTATTCATCCACCTCGCTACCCAGTACACGCAGGCGGCGGGAAGCAGCCCTACAGCCAATCCTGAAAGTATAACTAATCCCAAATCGATTTGTAAGGTCTCAGCCATGATCAATGGTCCGGGCGTTGGCGGCACAATACTATGGGTGATTACGGCACCGCCTCCTATTGCCAGGACATAAAGTAAATAGTCCCTGCCTGTTTTTCTGGCCAAAGTGATCCCCAAAGGGATCAACAGAAAAAAAACAGTATCCAAGAATACAGGAATAGATAAGATGAACCCGCTGATGATAAGGGCTACTGCTGCCTGCTTCTCGCCGAGGTTTTTAAGCAACCAATGTACAATCTGGCCGGCCGCTCCACTTTCCATCATGGCGGCACCGATCACTGCAGCCAAGGCGATTACCCAGGCAATCTTTCCGGCCATCACCCCAAACTCCACCATGGGGAGTTCGACAGCAGTCACCATCCAGTGTTGGGAGGAAGGAGCTGGCAAATCTATAGAAAGAAAGCCCACAAAAATAGCCGCTAGCATTAGGGCAATAAACGGATGAAAGCGCCAACGGCTAATCATCAGGATAACAACCAATACACTCAACAGAAGCACAACGAATGGCCAGTAATCCGAGCGGTAAAGTGCTTCCATAAAGTGAAATGAGTCGTTTATCTTAGGTTTAAAAACCAAGATAGCATTTCTTAGTCCATTTTACAATGGATGATGGAAGGCCGGGTAAAAATAAAGGGCGGGGAAATTTGGGGATTTACCAATGTCAAGGAAAAAATTAACTATTCCATGTAGGATAAGTTGTATTGTCGGGATTAGCCATCTCCATTTCGGCTTTCTTTGGCCTGATCCAGTTCTATGGTTCGGATGTAAAGTGCCTCCACCTTATTTCTCGCCCAGTCTGTTTTCCTAAGGAATTTGAGACTGGAATTGATGGAAGGGTCATGTGTGAAACACTTGATAGGAATTTTTTCACCCAGCTTTTTCCAGCCGTATTTTTTTTGTAAAAATTCCAACACGTCTATCAGCCTCACACCGTGTAAGGGATTGTTGGGCTGGGGCGCGGAAGGGCGGTCATCAGATTCAGGCATGTGTCAAAGATAAGGAATATCTGGCTTCTATTTGGAAACCCTTGATTTTGATTTCCTCCCGGATTACAATCCTCTCCCGCATTCAAAATTGGCCTATCTCTGAATTAAATCTCGGTAAAAAAAACGTTAAAGAAAACTGCATTACTTGGGGTTCATTTCCGGGTTTCTCATTTTTGAAATTCTCTCCTAAAAGTTCTTCAATCAGGAAATCTGCTTCTATCTATATTCGGGATAATCCGAATGGCATTCTTATAATACACTTTTTTCAACACCTCATCCGGTAATCCCAGTCCATACATGCTCCAAAAAGCATGGTACTTTTTGTAATAGGGGAAATATTCATCCTCTGTCTCCAACACCCGGAAATAGGTATAGAACTCTTCCTTATTATAGGCATCTTTCGCAAAAAGAATTCTGTCCTGATAGGCCACAAAAAACTCCTTGGCTCTTCGGGGCTGCCGGCCAAACTCTGCAATAACAGCTCCTATTCCAAAGTTCACATTGGGGTATTTATCCAAATGTTTACTGGCCAAGTCCAGGTTATTGGCCATCCAGCCCATGTGGGCATTGATAAAGGTAGTACGGGGATGTTTTCGGAAAACGTTGTGCTGCTCGGAAATTATTTTCTCAAAAGGAACGGGATTGTCGGCTCCCCGCTTGCGGTTGGGGTTAAGCTTCAGTTCCAGCCAACGTTCGTTGTTGGCATCTAGGGGTTCCCAAAATGCTGCCGGATCTGCCGCATGGATAAGCACCGGAATACCTAATTCTCCAGCCTTTTTCCAAACCGGATCCAGATCTGGATGATCCACTGGTACCCTATTTCCCTGAACATCCTTGACAGATAAACCCAAACTCTTATAAATCTTCAAGCCATTGGCTCCATTTGCCACATCTTTTTCGAGATCGTTTACTGCCTTTTCCGTCCATTCAGGCGCACCGAATTCACGGAAGGAGAGGTTGGTAAACACGATAAACCTCCCGGGTGCAACGCCGTTAAACCTACGGATCATGGAATACATGTACTCTTGCCCGTCAATATCGTTGGTCGTCCGTGAAGATCCCCTTCCACTCAGGTTCACCATTACCCCCATATTTAATTCGTCCATTTCCCTCACGAGTCGGTTTACGGTTTCCCCAGCCACATTCCACTGATGACTGTGTACATCTATGAATGGGAATTTGGACCGCTTCAAGGGGTGTTCGGGGACCACCAAGGTAGATGGGGGATTGTAATCTTCAAAGGTCATTTCCTGAGCTTCTACACGAAATGAGAAAAAACCCAATAGGAGTAGGCAAGGAAGAAGGGTTAAAGGGTAGAAAGTATCAAAAGAATACTTCATAAGCGCAAAGTTAGAAGTCTGGTAAATTAATTTTTACCCCTAAAACTAATATAAAAACTGAAAAGTTTATACGGAAATTACACGGTGATTAATTCGCTGACTAGTAGGTAAGCGAAGTGACATCATAGGAAAAGAACTTGTCTATCAACTTCATACTAACGCTTGACGGCATTATTGAAATCATTCTATCCCTCAGAAATCCCATAACTGGGCTTTCCAGTTGGCCCATTTCTCCCATGCGCAGGCTTGTTTTATTGACGGACTTGGTCCTAGCGTAGTGAAGTTCCTCATAAGCAACATAGGCATTTTTATTGAGTCCATATTTTTTTATACATCGGCTCAATATATAAGCACCTTCAACAGCCACACAGCCACCCTGACCTAGATTGGGTGTGGTAGGATGTGCTGCATCTCCGAGAAGTACCATGTTTCCAAGAGACCATCCTTTCCGGGGTTTTCTGTCTATAAAGCTGTTTTTCAGAATATGACTCGTGTTTGCCATCAATTCCGGAATGGGGTGGTGCCAATCACCAAAAAGCCGCTGGAGCTTTTCCGAAGTGCCTTCTGGAGAATCATCCTTCATGAATGCCTCATTGTAGGTAGCCCACCAACCATATTTCCCTTCCCTAATAGGGACTATCCCTACCCGCTTGCCAAGACCGTATGTTTCACTGGCGTATCCCACATCAAAGTTGCTTTTACAGACTCCTCTCCATATATTATATCCTCTGAATATGGGCTTCCCATCCCCAATAATCAGGTCCCTTAAAGGAGAATGAATACCTTCCGCCCCTATTACCGCATCAACAATCTCCGTTTTTCCATGGGTAAAAGTAATTCCTACTTGGCCATTGGGCAAAGGTTCTGCTTTTTCTAGCAAATGACCTGGGTTCATACTGGCTTTACAGTGTTTTCGAAGGATTGCATGAAAATCTGCCCGGTGTATGCAAATAGCAGGCAATGCATACTTCGGCAGAGCTTTACTTAGGATCTTTCCTGACGAGGTTTTTAGATAAGCATGCGCCAACTTCCCTCCAGATGCCACAAGTTCATCCATTAAACCCAACTCCCGAAAGACATACATGGCGTTGGGGAATATGCTTATGGCGGCACCCAATTCTCCAAATTCAGGGTTTTTTTCATATACCTGGCATTCGTAACCACTCCCTTCCATGCAAAGGGAAAAGGTCAGCCCGGCGATTCCTCCGCCGATGATTGCGATTTTTCTATTTTTCTGCATGAAGTTCTTGGTTGATGTTTTCAAACAGTAAAATATGGTGATCCTCAAAAAACTCCATCATTAATCCCCGAATCGGAAAAGGGGTTTGAATATGTATAATTTCCTCTATACGACAGCCTTTAGCGTCAGGTAAAATGTTAAATTCAATAGAAATACGGGAAATCTTCTTGATAGTTATTTTCATGTTAACAGTACCTTTTCCCAAATCCTCCTTGATGGTTGCCTTGTACGTATAGGCATAATTATAAGGTCCTAATTTTATTTTTTCATACACCGTATACCTGCCTTCACCTAGCGGTTCCATCTTTTCGATTAAGGGATGGACCTTGGTGAATTTATCGGGGTTAGATAAATATTCCATCACTTTTGTAGCAGGATGAGGCAATTCAAAATGTAATGTCATTTTTAATATCAAGAGTAACCATGGCGAAAAATACAAATAAAAAAATTGATTGAAGTCATGACTACGGAAAGTTTCAACATCTCCAGCAACAGCGTATTTTTTTACCTATAAAAGCACTGCTATTTTTTATGGAAAATACGTTATTTTCGCTATCGTGTTTTTTTAAACTTCTCAAATTTAATACTTTTCGAGGAAAGTATTGTTGAGAATTCCTTTGAAAATCGAGTAATTTAAAACCAATAATTTGATGCACGAAAAATTGTGGGCAGATACCAAAATACCAAATGAAATAGATTGAAAAAACACGTTGAACGGAATCGGATCATTTTAATAGTCCGAATCAGCTATTTTAAGTAATTAAAAAGAAAAGCAAAACTCAACATATGCAATGCGGATAATACGACAATTTCTTTCCATTTTACTGATAGTGGTCAAATGGTTCATGGTGCTGTTGGTGTTGGTACTTTTGCTATTACTTATAGGCCCATTTTGGAATAAGTGGGTGGTATACCCCCGCATGGAAAATGAAATCCACGCACTGGGAGAACGCTATCAACAGCCGGAGAAACTCATTCCTTTGCAAAGCTTTCAGGGGGCCTTGCACGCACATACCTATTGGTCTCACGACAGCAGGGCTGTATTGGAGGAAATTTTGCCCGCAGCAAAGGCAGCGAAAGTTGAATTCATCTTTTTTTCGGACCATAAGCGGGACAATTTGGACACATTTCCCCGTTCCTACCACGGCATGTACGAGGGGATATTGTTTGAAGCAGGCACGGAATCCAACAACTTGATGGTAACTCCGCTTAGGGAGACCGTCTTGGACTGGAACCTTGGTCAAGATGAAATTATTCGGCAGGTAGTGGCTGAGGGAGGAATGGTCCTGTATGTTCATTCAGAAGTACCTCACGACTGGGGCAACCCCCACTATCAGGGTATGGAAATATACAATATCCACACCGACTTCAAGGATGAAGGAATAAAACTCATCGGATTCCTATTTAATAGCTCTGTCAATGCCAAAAAACACAGGCATTGGGCTTATCGGGAGATATTTGATGAGCAAACTGAAATCCACGCACTGTGGGATTCACTAAACCAACACCGAAAAATCATCGGATATGGCGCACCCGACGTACACAATAACCAAAGCATAAGAGCACGTTACCTGGATGACGGACAGGTAGAGTGGGTAGGGTCCAATGCCAAGACTATCAGCATACGCCGACCCGGTTGGATCGAAAAGGTCTTACTTGGAGAGGCCGATGAGGCTGGATGGGTATACAAGGCTGAATTGGACACCTACTTCCATTCCCTCCACTACGTTCAGACGCATATTTTTGCCGACAGCTTGGACAGCCGATCCCTGAAAGGACACTTGGTACAGGGACATGCATTCGTCTCCTTCGAAAACTTGTTGGAAGCCAAGGGGTTTGAATATGTTGCTTATGGCAAAAACGGGGAAATTATCGGCATAATGGGAGATGAAATTTCGCTGCAAGAGGCTCCGCGATTAAAGGCTGTCTCCCCCTATCCGGTACAATACGAACTGATAAAGGACGGGACTTTGTTGATAAAAACAGAAAGCAAGTATTCCTTCGATTATACACCTACACTCCCGGGAAACTATCGAATCACGGCCAGAATTCCTTTTAATGGGGAGTGGGTACCCTGGATCTATACCAACCCAATCTATATAAAGTAAGCAGGTTTTTTTAATACAAGCTTTAATTGACGGTGGTTTTAGTTGGAAAAACTCATTCCTATTGAAGCTTCAACACAAATATTTCAAACTTTACAGGGCTTAAAAATTTATAGATATGGATCAGAAACCGCCCAAAAATGAAGGCTAAATTATTTTCTTTCCCAAAATTCCAACTTATTTTCTTCAATTGTATTAGTAAGGGTAAGTATTGCCGTAATTCGAATAATATTTTTAATAGAAAAAAACAACTTTAAACCTATGGAATCAACGAATCAATCAGGAGCACCCACCACCGGTTTTCTTTCGGCAGGAGTAGCTTCCACTAATTTTTCCGATGTGTTCACCTTTCACCGGGGCTCGTACCTAAATGAATTTCACCTCTACCTAACAAAGCTTCAAAAAATACCCAATTGTATAGAAGAAGAAGGTATAAAGGTCAAAAAGGCCCATGAATGGTTCAAGGAGACTTACAAAGCCCAAATTCAAGATTCAAATTACATCAAACGGCACGAGAGTCATAAGAAAGCGGCTGTTTTTGAAGATGTATTTTATTTCTTATGGGATGATTTGTTAATAAACTTTGACCTCAGCGCAAAGACGGTACGGGTTCTCTTCAAGGACACCCCCGAGCAGCAGGTGGATGCTTTTTTAAAAGAGATTTTGGAATTCAGAAAAAAAAGAAAAAGTGCTTCCTACATCTATATGCTGCTGCATTCTATAGACGGGCTGGACACAAGAAGCATGAAGCTTCGAAAACCCAAACTGAACATTGAAGACAATTACAATGACGATTTCTTGGAGATTCACGAAATCATATTGAATCGGTTGATGAAAAAAAATGACAAGGGTATTGTCCTGCTGCATGGAAAACCAGGAACGGGGAAAACCTCTTACATTCGCTATCTGATCGGAAAAGTGAAAAAACGGGTCATTTTCCTTCCACCAAATATGGCTCCCATGATTACCAATCCGGAATTGTTATCCCTGCTGATAGGTTATCAAAACTCCATCTTTGTCATTGAAGATGCGGAAAATATAATCGTAAACAGGGAGCAAGATGGTAGTTCGCCTGTTTCTTCTATTTTGAACCTTTCTGACGGACTGCTGTCGGATTGCCTCAATATTCAGATCATTTGCTCTTTTAATACCGATTTTTCCAAAATAGACCCCGCACTGACCCGAAAAGGACGGCTTATTGCCAGCTATGAGTTTAAGGAATTAGAAGTGGAAAAAGCTCGCCGTCTATCTGAAAAGCTCGGATACCAAACCCCAATAGAATCTCCAATACTACTTGGATCTATCTATAACCATGAAGAGAAAGATTTTGAACAAAAAAACAATAAAAAAAGTATCGGATTTAGTGCGGTTTTCACTTCCAAAAAGACAGATGAATCCTAATCTTTATGACGTTCTTATTTGAAAAAATAGACTAAATTGACCCAGAAAAGATATTTCATGATTCATATTTATCAGGCGGGCATAGGTGATATTCCTATCATTCAGCGAATTGCCTACCAAACCTGGCCGGTGACTTTTGAACACATTCTGAGTATGGAACAATTGACCTACATGCTGGACATGATGTATAGTTCTGTGTCGCTGGCGCGGCAAATTCACCAGAAGGGACACCTGTTTTTGTTGGCTGGAATAGAAGAACAGGACGCGGTGGGTTTTGCCGCATTTGAAATAAATTATCAGGGATTGCCAGTTACAAAGATCCATAAAATATATATTTTACCGGCATCACAGGGAAAAGGATTGGGCAAAAGCTTATTTGAGCGCATAACACAAGAAAGTGTAGAAAAAGGAAACAGTAGGCTTTCCTTAAATGTCAACCGTAACAATACCAAGGCATTGGAGTTTTACCAAAACAGTGGATTTGAGGTAGTGGGAGAAGAGGACTTACCTATTGGGCAGGGATATATGATGGAGGATTTTATCCTTGAAAAAATTCTGACTTGAGACTTGTCGGTTGTTTAAGATAAATTGCAGGGAAATAATGTCTGTTTTAGGTGTCAAAAAGACTAAATGGGGGAAATTAAGACCTTTGTTTGGACACATTTACGTTTTTGGTCTGGTTGGAATGTCTGTGATGGCTCCCGCAATTTTTTTTTCTTGTCAACCTGACATTACAGTCCCCGACTTACTTGCCAAAAGTATTTATTCCCTCCCCCCAATGGAACCACCGGTTGGGAAACAGTCACTCCTCAAGAACTAGGCTGGGAAATAGGACCTATTTGCCAGCTTGAAAATCTCTTAGCCGATAATGGCACCAGGGCTTGCCAAAGGAAAATGGAAAGATGAAACCGTTCTCCAGGATCCCAACTTTTTTACGGATAAGATACGTCCTTCACAAGACCTCAACCGAAGTTACGGTTATTTGTGGTGGCTTAACGGTCGGTCCAGCTTTATGCTACCCGGACCCCAGACAACAATCCCAGGCGCCCTTTTCCCCAATGCTCCTAAAGACATGGTCTGCGGCTTGGGAAGAGATGGCCAATATATCTGTGTAATCCCTTCCGAAAATTTGGTAATCGTACGCATGGGAGAAAACCCGGATTCCAGGTTGGTACCCTATACTTTTTTGCTGGATATCTGGAATATCCTAAATAAAATTTTGGGCTAACTACCGCTCATAGCTACTTTTATAAGCAAAATACAGTTTATTTTACCCCCTGAAAAATCACATCCCAGACCATGATTTTAATCATGATTTTATATAGGTCAACCATAGTAACTTTAGCGTTTATATAGGTGAAGGCAGATAAGAAAGTTGAAAAGACATTGGAAATGGCCCCATAGGCCGGGTGCATGAAACTTTAAAAGTGAATGCACCAAAATTTATCAAAATATTTAAAGTTGGTTAGGTTTGAAAAGGAAAGGCCCCGGTCAGTTGATCGGGGCTTTTTTTGGCTTAATGGCTTAAACCCCGGATTATGCAAAAGAATTTCTACCGCAGATGTAAAACCTCTTAAAATCAGCTGCTTCGCTTCACTTTTCGAGTTCACCGTATAGATGTCTACGAATCACTCTCCCAGCTGACTGATTTTCTTGCGTTTTGAGCCCTCCCAAGGAACATAAATGCACGATCCGGGTTAAAGCATAGATATTTTATCCGATCCCACATATTCAATTCTTTTTTGATTAAAAATCCGTTACTTCGGATAAGAAGCATATATTTGATGGGGAAAGAATCGCTATTTGGGGATGAATAATGCACTGCGCGCCAACCACTATACAGGCAAGTAGCCTTCTTGAAAATCAGCCCCATTGGTTTGATTTGAAATCTTTAACCTAAGCGGCTTAGCCAAATGCATTCCTGGGCGAATATAACAGATTTTATTCAACTGGCTTTCTGAAAAATACCCCATTGAATTTGTGATTGGCCATCACCACTACCCTGTATTCAAAGACTCACCCTATTGGAAAGAAACTGACCCAAATTACCTCAAAGATAAAAAAGACCCCAGTCTGAAATTTATGATAAAGTTAAGCCCGGCATTAGGGTCAAAAGCTTTTAAATCACTTCCTGATTAGCAATCACTTCTTCTTATCCAATCTAGTTAAATCGACTTTTATGAAGACAGCCATTATACTCGCAGCCGGAAAAGGCACCAAAATGTGGCCATACGGAGAGACAAGGCCCAAGTGTCTCTTGCCGATAGCAAACCAAACGGTCATTGAAAATCAGGTAAATGGACTGCGGGCCAATGGCGTTGAGCGAATCATTGTTGCGGCTCACCACCATATCGCACGCATCCAATCCTTGTTCCGAAACGATCCCGCAGTTGAAATCGTGGACGTGGGTGAAACCAACGGTACGTCGAATACTTTACTTTTTGCCGCAAAACTAGCACATGATCAGGCATTTTGGGTGATTTATGGAGACGTATGGATACATCCGCATGATTTAGGGAAACTAGATAAAATGGACAAAATAGGGGTGCTGGTAACTCAACATCAGGAACAGGCCAACAACCATATTGGATGCCGGCTCAACGAGCAGCACGTCGAAGCGATTGTCGGCCATTCCAGGGAAAAAACCACCCATCACTTTTTGGGATTCGTTTTCCATACCGATTATCTTCCTTACCTGGCAACTGCCCCTGATTTTTTCCCTTCCGTAGACGTCGGCATGATGGTCCCAAAGGAGTGTTTTCTGGAAGCGGCACTTCACAACATGATGATTGATCAAATAGCCATAAATTATCAGGAAACGGACCATTTTTGTCTGGATCTGGACAAGCCCTGGCACCTACTAGCTGCCAATAACTATCGGAGCAAAGAAGTCTGCGAAGCACTCACCGAAAACCTACTGCTTGATGGGGCAACCATCGATAATTCGGCAATAATTTCCGGATTTGTCCGGATGGGAAAAAACTCGACCATTGGAAGCCACGTCATCATTGAAGGCAACTGCTGGATAGGGGACGATACCCACATCAAAAACGGTGCTTTTCTTACCGGAAATGTGGTGGTAGGCAATCACTGTGAAATTGGCTACGGCTGCTATATTGATCAAAACAGTTGTATTGGAGACCATTGCAAAGTCCTGCACGGTGCAGAACTTTCCGGAGTACTTTTCCCCCAAGTCTATTTGTACCACTATATGGAAATTGCCGGCATAGTTGGGGAAAACACGGACATCGGCGCAGGCACGGTCTGCGGATCCCTGCGCTTTGATGACGGACTCGCTGTCCACCAGATAAAAGGGAGAAAAGAAACCCCCAACAGTCAGGCACTAGCCAATGCATGCTATATCGGAGATCAGTGCAGGACGGGTGTAAATGCCATCATTCTCCCCGGAAAGAAGGTAGGGTCGGGCAGTATAGTGGGCCCTGGAATC
>JBBQXZ010000162.1:0-10709 GCA_038209145.1 Cytophagales bacterium
TATCTTCTCCTACAGAAGTCAGCGAGCAATACCTGCTTGACTTGGAGCGGGAAGCATTCCTAAGTCTGACCGGGGAACAGAAGACCTTGGAGCGGATAAACAGTATTTTGTTCAAAGGGAAACCGTTGAGAAACTAGCGAAAATGAATAGAAAACAAGAAATGGGGCTTTGGTAATAAGTTACCCGTAGTCGAAATTTAAATCGTTACGCTTATTTCTTTTCTCTTTTTCACAAAAGCTGCCCCTCGCTAAACGATGGCGGCACCAAAGTCAAATATAACCTAATTAAAAAATCAACATGGAAGCTTACATAGTAAATGGGTATAGATCAGCAATAGGAAAGGCTAAAAAAGGAGGGTTTCGCTTTTACAGACCTGATGACCTTGCGTCTGATGTGATCAAATTTTTAATGGAAAAAATCCCAGAGGTATCTCCCAAGATGGTGGATGATCTTATAGTGGGAAATGCAATTCCCGAAGCGGAACAGGGTATGCAGATGGGGCGGATGATTGCCTTGCTTGCCTTGGGTAAAGATGTGCCGGGATTTATAATAAACAGGTATTGTGGTTCTGGAATCGAGGCGATTGCTTTGGCCACGGCTAAAATCCGGTCCGGAATGGCAGAGTGTATCATTGCGGGTGGTACAGAGTCCATGTCCCTGGTACCTATGATGGGACACAAAACGGTGCTCAACTGGAACATTGCCTCGCAAAACCCGGATTATTACCTCAATATGGGTTTGACCGCTGAAGAACTTTCGAAAGAATACGACATAACTAGGGAGGACTCGGATGCCTTTTCGGTCCGTTCTCATGAAAAGGCACTGAAGGCCATTGCAGAGGGCCGTTTTAAGGATGAGATTGTGCCCGTTGAAGTTGAGGAAACTTACTTGGATGAAAACAATAAAAGAAAGATCCGCAAATATACGGTAGACACAGACGAGGGACCCCGACCCGGCACAACGATGGAAGTACTGTCAAACCTTAAACCGGCCTTTAAGCAAGGTGGCCAAGTCACTGCCGGAAATTCCTCCCAGACGTCTGATGGAGCGGCCTTTGTAATGGTTATGTCTGAAAGAATGGTAAAAGAACTTAATTTGCAACCAGTGGCCCGTTTGGTATCATACAGCGTAGCTGGAGTAGAACCACGAATTATGGGTATCGGACCCAAAGAGGCTGTACCGAAGGCTCTAAAGCAAGCAGGATTGAGCTTGGCAGATATCGAATTGATCGAACTCAATGAAGCTTTTGCGGCGCAAGCACTGACTGTCATAAAGGCGTTGGACTTGAACCCCGATATCGTGAATGTCAATGGTGGAGCGGTAGCCCTGGGTCATCCACTGGGCTGTACTGGAGCTAAACTAACTGTACAAATCATCAATGAACTTAAAAAGCGGAATGGTAAATATGGCCTGGTCACCGCATGTGTTGGTGGGGGACAGGGTGTTGCGGGAGTAATTGAAGTGTTTTAGCCGGGCAATAAACTATAGCTGGCAAAAGCTTACCTCCCAGCACTTCTTCGGATAATTTGTTTAATAAATAATTAAAAAAAACCATTTCTCAGTGTTCTTAAATTTAAGTCCAAAAGAATTTCTGCAATCAATTATCAAGTCTTAAAAAACGCCTGTTCGTCAAAATATAGGCACTATACAATTTAACAACTAAAACATGGAAACGATAAAAAATGCAATCAATGGAGGGGAATACCTCATCAAGGATACCGAAGCCGGCCAAGTATTTATCCCCGAAGAGTTCAGTGAAGAACAACTGATGATGGCGCAGGCCTGTCAGGATTTTTTGGATACCGAGATCGAACCTCACAAAGAAGCCATTGACAGCATGAAGCATCCGGAGCTTGTTCCTGAAATTCTTAGAAAAGCCGGTGAGCTTGGTTTGCTGGGTATAGCGGTCCCGGAAGAATACGGAGGGTTGGGCATGAGTTTCAACACATCCATGCTAATTGCTGATATCATCGGATCAGCAGGGTCATTTTCTACTACTTACGGAGCGCACTCTGGCATAGGAACATTACCCATTTTATATTATGGGACTGAGGAGCAAAAACAAAAATACCTGCCCAAGCTCGTAAATGCGGAATGGGCGGCGTGCTATTGCCTGACGGAACCAGACGCAGGTTCCGATGCAAACAGTGGAAAGACCAAGGCAACCCTCAGTGAAGACGGTACCCACTACCTGATTACCGGCCAAAAGATGTGGATTTCCAACGGAGGATTTGCGGATCTGTTGATTGTATTCGCCCGTATTGCAGATGACAAAAACCTTTCCGCGTTTATTGTCGAAAAATCATTTGGGGGAATCACCATGAATGAGGAGGAGAAAAAAATGGGAATCAAAGGATCCTCTACCCGTCAGGTTTTCTTCAACGACTGTAAAGTACCCGTGGAAAATATGCTTTCAGAGCGGGGCAATGGCTTTAAAATTGCCGTTAACATCCTAAATATCGGTCGGGTTAAATTGGGCGCGGGGGTTTTGGGAGGCTGCCGAAAGGTATTGTCCGATGCCATCCAATATGCCGGTGAACGCAAACAATTTGGAGTTTCCATCAATAGTTTCGGCGCTATCAAGCAGAAGCTGGCCGAGATGGCCATCCGAACCTATGCCTGTGAATCGCTTTGCTACCGCGCAGGTCAGGATATTGAGGACCGCATCGAATCCTTGACCAATGACGGTATGGACGCTACATTGGCAAAATTGAAAGGTGTGGAAGAATTTGCCATCGAATGTGCGATTGCCAAAGTTCACGGTTCAGAGGTGTTGGACTATGTAGTCGATCAGGGCGTGCAGATATATGGTGGAATGGGTTACTCTGCGGATGCGCCCATGGAGCGGGCTTATCGGGATGCGCGGATATCGCGCATCTATGAAGGGACCAACGAAATCAACCGTATATTGATGGTAGGCATGTTGCTGAAACGGGCCATGAAAGGGGAAATCGATCTTATGCGTCCCGCTCAGGCCGTCGGAGAGGAACTTAAAGCCGTTCCAAGTTTTGACAGCCCGGATTCTTCCCAACCTTTGGCAGCAGAAAAGGAAGTACTGATTAAACTTAAAAAGGTTTTCCTCATGCTTGGTGGCCGTGCTGCCCAGGTACTGGGCAATAAAATGGAGAGTGAGCAGGAGATCATGATGAACCTTGCCGATATTATGATTGAAATCTATGCGGTCGAATCAACCATCTTGCGAACCGAAAAGCTAATCATGAAACATGGTCCTCAAGAATCAGCCATTCAACTTGCCGTGACGCAGGTGTATCTTTTTGAAGCAGTTGACAAAATCCAAGCTGCGGGGAAAGAGGCCATTCTTTCTTTTCTGAGCGGTGACGAACAGAAGGTAATGCTGATGGGTCTTAAGCGTTTCACAAAAATGGATGCCGTAAATACCAAAGAATTGAGAAGACAGATTGCGGATGCTTTGATAGCAAAAGGAAAATATTTGTTTTTTCAAGGATAAGCGCATCCCAATGGATGTCGCTATTGATCTAATCCCCGGATTTGTTTCCGGGGATTTTTTTATTGTTGCTAAGGAATAAAACCCAAATCTGATAAGAAGCTCATTTATCTTCTTTATTGTTCTGCTTTTTAGGATTCCCGTCGTTGTCGGTTTCTTTGAGAAGCAAGCGACAGGAACCTTGATAGGTGTAAATACGGGAACGTTCTTGTCGATTAGTCGAACTCAATTTTTATGTTTCATCGTCCAAATCTGTAATTATTGGCCAAGTTGTGCTCCTTACCCTTCAGAAAACTTTTAACCATGTCCATCCCCTGCACAGAAAATGTAATTTCGTTTCCTCCGAAGCCCAACACGAAAAAAGTGTTTTCATATTCTGGACTCTTTCCAATGTAGGGTAGTCAGTCTTTTGTGGTGCCGAAAGTACCCGCCCAGCTGAAATCTTCGATGAATTCGATTTCAGGGAGGAAGTGGTTGAACTTCTTTATCAGTTTATCAGCCTTTCGCTCCTTTGTTTTTTACTGGAAAAATTGAAAATTAAAAGATGATTCCTCTCCTCCGACTAGGAAACGGCCGTCATCCGTTGACCGCATGTACATATAAGGCTCTCCGGTATCCCAATTCAGGGTATTTTGGACGTGTCTGTTAAGTTTTATTCCCTGCTCGCTCACCGTGGCATAAGTATAGAATAAATCTGCCACTTTTTCCTTGAGCAAAAGCGTACTTTCAAAACCTGTGCAACAGATTATATGATTGGCAGTAACCGTTTACCCTGTTTTCAAAAATGCTTTTGGTCGCTTACCGGAAGTTTCAATTCTATCTATCTCAGTTTGGTCATACACCTGCATACCCTTCCTCTTATTTCTGTGGATCAGTTCATGCGCCAGTTTATATGCATCCACGCTTGCGGCTGTTTCAGAAAGAATCTCCCCGTGACAAATTACACCAAATTTCCTTTTGACCTCGGCGCCATCCAGCCATTTTACCCCTAGATTATATTTGTCCCGAATGTCAAATTCCTTCCTCAGCCAAATCGAAGACTGTCTGTCGTGGGCAATATACAGACTTTCCTGCAGCTTGAAGCCGCAGTCAATTTTGTTGCTTTTAACCAAATCCCCTAAATCTAAAATAGCATCGATGCCTGCTTGATAAAATTCGGCAGCACCTGTTTCACAGATCATTTCGCAAAGTTTATACATCGGGGTATCTATTTCGTATTTCAACATACTAGCAGTAGCACTGCTACTGCCCATAGCTATGTCTCTTTTATCTATCAACATTACCTTTTACCCATCTTCCATCAATGCATGGCTGATCAGGGAACCGGTAATCCCACCTCCAATGACTAAAATTTCAATGTCCATGGCCTGATAAAGTGATGGATAACTATAGAGAATCCCATTTTTTACCAACCAAAAAGATTCAAATGTTCTTATTCGCATAATTATTGATGAATTAGAGTAATATTGATTCTAATTTTTCTTCCCAAGATATACATTTTAGAGAATGAGCTCCCGGAGTTTTCATCACATTGGCGCATTATTCAAGGTACTGAAACTTTAACTCACTTTGGAATAATAGTTTGGTTTGACAATATAAGCCACATCTGAAAATGAATTTCCCAAAGCTATTGTCGAATGGAATGCCATCTTATTCAATTTTCAACCAACGTTTTATTAAACGAACAAAAAATTATCAATAAGAGGGCCAGTATTTTACTTATTTACAAAACATTTACAAAAAGATATCGTTAAAAAAATATCTTACTATTTCAAGTTGTTTTTTTGTCTAGGGGTTAAAACAGCCAATTCGTAAAAATATTAAAATATAATATTCCGATAATCAGTAAATTCACATTATAAAATTATTAATTCCACGGTAATTCATAATATAAACTGAATCCTGATTATTTTTGACATTAAACTTTAGATTTCCGAATGCTATTATAATATAATTTAAAATTAATTTAATTAAATTTACATTAATAAAATATGGTAAATATGTATTTGAATACACAATAGTTAAATTAATTAAACTACATTCTTCAATTTAAACGCCAATTTTTAATATTTTCAAGTTTTTATTCTGTTTTGTGGTTTTTACAACGACAAATAATTTTTGGTATTTATAAACTAATTAGCTGAATATTGTATTATTATTAAATTATGTTAAAAAACCTTAATTTGAAAATTTATGAAAACAGTTCTACTTAGCCTTGTGCTTACCATAATGACCGCCTATGCGGTAATGGCGCAAAGCAGGACTATAACCGGCCAGGTTACTTCTTCCGATGAACCGGAAGGTATCCCCGGGGTTAGTATCAGCATTAAAGGGACAACAACGGGAACAGTCACCGATATTGACGGTCAATATTCCATCAATGTACCCGGAGAGTCCAGCTTACTGGTTTACAGTTTCGTTGGGTTCAAAGCGGAAGAAATCAACGTGGGTAACAGAACGACAATTGATGTCGTTCTGCAAATTGACGTGCGGATCTTGTCAGAAGTGATTGTCACAGCCCAAAACATAGTTCGAAATGAAAAATCGCTGGGTTACACCGTGCAGTCGATAAAAGGGGATGTAATCTCTCAAAGGTCAGAACCTAACGTGTTAAACACACTTCAGGGTAGGGTGGCCGGTGTGAATATTGGAAGCGCTTCGGGCTCGCCAGGTGCTTCAACCAACATCAACATCCGAGGTATAACGTCTTTTACGGGAAGCAACCAACCGCTTATTGTAGTAGATGGGATTATTTTCAGCAATGACACGGACAATACGCAAAATACGCTGTTCGGTTCCCAACCGGGAAACAGGTTGAACGATATTGCGCCCGAGACGATAGAATCCATCAACATCCTGAAAGGTCCGGCAGCCTCAGTATTGTATGGATCAAGGGCTTCGGCCGGAGCGATTATTATTACTACAAAATCAGGCAGTAATTTGCAAGGTAAAACGGAAGTTACGGTAACCTCTTCATTCAATGTGCAGGATCAGATTAACTATGCGCCGTTGCAAAATGAATACGGTCAGGGAACCACGAATAATTTTGTGCCGACATCCACAAACTCCTGGGGACCTCGATTTGGCACGCCAGGGTTCAATACCGTGGTAAATACACAGGGACAGACTGTTCCCTATCAGGTATATCCCAACCACTTTGACCTCTTTTTCCAGCAGGGAACAATATTGCAAAACGGAGTCAGCATAGCTTCGGGAACTTCTGATAATAATTTTGTATTGGCCATCAATTCCACCAATCAGGAAGGGATAGTACCCGAGACAAGTTTCGATCGGTATAATGTGCAGATCGGCGGCAATAAAAAGCTTCAAAATGGCATAGACGTAGGAGGTAGTATGACTTATGTGAAGTCAAAACAGAGAAGCGGTACTTCCGGTAACGGCGGATCGGCAATGGGACAGATCACCAGAATCCCTCGGTCCTATGATTTTGGAGGAACTCCTATTCAGAATGAATTGGGAGCACCCATTTATTACAATCCACCTTCCACCCACCCATTTTGGAGTGTTCAAAACGAGACATTCGATTCCAATGTTGACAGAATGTTTGGAAACCTGACTGTGGGTTATGATTTTGCTGACTGGCTAAATGTGACCTACCGGGTGACTGCGGACACCTACACAGACAGGAGAAAGCAAATTCTTCGAATAGGTGCTGCGAGAGCACCCCAAGGACAGGTAGGGGACGACATGGTGTTCAGATCTGAACTCAATGCGGACCTACTCATCAGAATGAAAAAAGACAACTTGTTCTTTGTTGATGGTTTTAACGGCAGCTTGTTATTGGGTCAAAACATAAATCAACGCGATTTCCAAAATACACGGGTTGTGGGTGAGGGACTGAATATCTTCGGATTTGATAATGTAAGCAATGCAAATGTTTTTACAAACTCCCTGGAGACGAAAAACCGAAGAAGGTTGGTTGGCCATTATGCCCAGTTGAGTTTGGATTATAACGATTACTTATTCTTGGAGCTTTCCGGCCGCGTGGATCAGTCTTCCACCTTGCCTGCAAACAACAACACGTATTTTTACCCTTCTGTGGCGCTAAGTTTCGTACCCACGGATTTGTTTGACTTGCAGTCTGACGTCCTGTCTCAGATAAAAATCAAGGCCAATACAGCCCGGGTGGGTAGGGACGCTGATCCCTACCTTTTAACCAGCTTATTTTCTCAAGCTTCTTATGGTAACAATTTGGCTCAAATTAATTTCCCACTTTCAATAGGCGGAGGAAATGTGCCAGGTTTCTCTCCACAAAATAGGATCGGGAGTATGAATTTGTCACCTGAATTTGTCACCAATTATGAAGTAGGAGCAGTTTTCAGCTTGTTTGATTATCGGGTAGAACTGGACGTAGTGTATTTCAATACGGTAAGTACCAATCAGATATTTGACGTAGCCATTTCTCCTTCATCAGGATTTGATAACAGAACCACAAATATCGGTGAAATGGTAAACCAGGGCATCGAAGCCACGGTGAGGGCGTTGGTTGTCGAGTCGGGAGAATTCACTTGGGAGAGCGAACTGAATTTTACCAGGATAAGGAATGAGGTTGTATCCATTGCCGAGGGAGTCGATAACTCTACCATTACAGGTAACAGTTTCTTGGGAATAGCTCCTTCCATTGCTGTCGGATTCCCGTATGGGGTAATTATTTCTACCAAAAATCCGCGAAACGACGCAGGCGAGTTGCTGATCAATCCTGCAACCGGTGGATTTGCTCCGGGTGTACCCGGTCAAGTGGTTGCCAATCAACAGCCTGATTGGATTGCCGGATTTTCCAACACATTCAGTTATAAAAGCTTTACCTTATCTGCCTTGGTTGATGCCAGGGTCGGTGGCGAGCTTTATTCGTTTGGGCAAGTGGATCTAAGGTCTGGAGGACACATCGATTATACGGGTATTGACCGGAACATGCCAAGGATACTTCCCGGTGTGATAGCCAATGGAGACGGCACTTTCCGCCCAAATAACATTCAAATTCCTGCCCAAACCTATTTCGGTGCATTGGGAGGCTTGGCTTCTGAAGGTGCTGTGTTTGATGCAACCGTTTATCGCCTTCGAGAACTGGCTTTGAATTACAACTTACCGGCTTCCCTGTTGGGTAAAACGCCATTTGGACAGGCTTCTATCGGAGTGAGCGCTAGGAATTTGTTTTTCTTCGCCCCGGGATTTCCGGCAGATCCTGAGGTCAACACGCAAGGAGCTGGAAATATCCAAGGAATGGACTTGGCCGGACCTCCCCAAGTAAGAAATTATGGTGTTAATTTGAGATTCACCCTGTAAGAGAAACCAACATGAAAAAAATAATCAATTATATAGTATGTGGTGTCTTGCTTTCGGCAACCGCCTGCTCGGACTTTTTGGATATCAACGAATCTCCAAATGCACCGGCAAGTGTGACACCCAATGTACTGCTTCCAGCAGGTTTGGCAGGTACTGCCTTCGCCAACAACAATGAATTGAATCGATTTGGCTCTATCATCACCAGTGTGACGGCAGGTGCTGCCAATTCTCCTGCGGCGTATGATATTTATACGGTCGATGGGGCAAATTTCAACAATCAGTGGAGGTTTGAAATTTATAATGGATCCTTGATTACCTACAAGTCACTTATTGGAGTTTCTGAAGAAATTGGTTCCCGGTCCTATATTGGCATTGCCAAAATCATGACTGCTTATACCTACTCCATTGCTACTGATTATTGGGGGGATATCCCTTACTCTGAAGCCCTTTTAGGTGAGGATAATACGGCACCTGTGTTAGATACCCAGGAAGAAATCTATTTGGGTGGTGAAGGTGTACAAAGTCTGTTCGACTTGGTAAAAGAAGGGTTGGCAGATCTGAATGCGGTCTCCGCCATAAATCCAGGATCGGATGACCTCGTTTACAGAGGAAATCTAGAGAACTGGAAGAAAGCCGGAAACTCGTTGTTGCTTAAATTTGCCAATACAATATCTAGGGTAGCACCTCAAAGAGCGGCCCAAGAGATTCAAGCAGTAATAACCGGAAATAACTTCATCGCCTCCAACAGTGAAAACATGAATGTTACGTTTGGATCCTCGGTAGGTAGCCGGGCTCCGGTATATGAGTATACTTATGTGACTGCGTTTAGCAATGACATGATGATCAGTACGCGTTTTTTGAACTTGTTGCAAGGGAAGAATGATCCCAGATTACCAATATTTGTTACAGCTCCAACGGGAAGATATGTCACCATTGACAATGGTTTTAGGGGTGCATTGCCTACCCCAAACAGCTCATGGTCTCGCTTTAGTGATTATGTAACAGGAGATGGTGAAGGACCTGTGAGGTTTATGACCCATGCCCAAACGCAGTTTATTTTAGCGGAATCCGCTTTGATGCTGGGAACACCGGGTAATCCCCAAGTGTATTTCCAGGCCGGGATCAGGGCGTCAATGGCTCTGGCCGGATTGTCGGTCGCTGCCATCGATACTTACTTTACAGAAAATCCGGATGAAGTTACCCTAAACGGGACTCAGGCTCAAAATCATGAGAAGATCATAACTCAGAAATACATTTCCCTCTTTGGAAATGGCATAGAACAATGGAATGACTACCGAAGGACAGGTTTTCCGGTTCTAGTAGACCATCAAAATGCTGTGGGCGTAGACGGCACCAGACCGGTTCGAGCTCAGTATGTAAACGAGGAAATCGCCAGAAACACCAATTTTGAAGTTATCCTTCCCAATGTTAGGGTTTGGTGGGACATTGATTAACATTAAATCTACAAGAAAATGAAACAGACACTCCATATCGTACTATCCTTATTGATGCTTGCGGGTTTGGCTTCCTGCGAAGAGGATTTCGGTACCTTCAACAGTGACAACCGCCCTGAAGTGCCGCTGATGTTTACCAATTCCAGCACCTTTGGACACGATCCCTTTGTGGCGGTATCCCAGAATCAAACCATCGAGTTCGTCATAGAAATCCCTGAAAACTCAGGAAGGACTATAACAGAAATTCGAAAAGTAGCCGCCGGTAGTACAGCTATCAATATTGGCACGTTGAACAATTCCGGCAATTACCTAGCAGCACCAATTGCGGGAAACGGCAAGCGAGTAGTATTTACAACAACCTTGGCAGAGTTCAGAGAGAAAAGGCCAACTACCACGGTCACGGTGCCAGCCACCGGATTTGTAGAAATTGCATTCTTGTTTGAAGTGATTCTAGACAACAATGAAAGTCTTGTGTCCATGAGGGC
>JBBQXZ010000163.1:0-10702 GCA_038209145.1 Cytophagales bacterium
TTGGCGGGGGAGCATTGACCTGGAACCCAATGAGTGGGACTTGGATCAGGTGGCAAAAAACGACCATCCTGCCGCCGTCCAAAAAATCGTCGAACTGACAGGAAGTCCGGAGGTAAAGGCCATCATTCATTGTCAGGGCAGTACCAGTTTTATGATATCCGCCGCGTTGGGACTGTTGCCCCAAGTAAAGCTGATTATCAGCAATGCCGTATCGCTGCATCCGGTAATTCCCAAATTTTCCGGTTTCAAACTTACCGTGCTGCTTCCAATTGTGGCTACGCTCTTTGATTACCTGGATCCGTCCTGGGGTATTGAGGCACCGGACACCAAATCCAGAATGATTAGAAAGATAGTCCAAGCTACCCATTGGGAGAAGGATACCACGGTGGGCAAACTGGTAAGCTTCACCTATGGCGCCGGTTGGCCGGCTTTGTGGGAACTGGATAATTTGGACAAAAAAACCATGGACTGGATTCAATATGAGTTTGCCCATGTGCCGATTTCTTTTTTCAAGCATATTCGGAATTGTGTGAAAAAGGGAATATTGGTGCCTGCGGGAAATGGTGGAACCCAATACGAGGTGACTCCCTTGCAGACCGATGCGCGCATCGTCCTGTTTGGTGGTGTAAAAAACAAATGCTTTCTGGCAGAGAGCCAGGTAAGGACCTTCAATTATTTGGAGAAGGAAAAGCCCGGTTTCCATAAATTATTCCTGATGGATGAATACAGCCATTTGGACATCTTTTTTGGGAAAAATGCACATGTCGATGTGTTTCCGTTGATGATTAATGAATTAGATCAAGGTTAAAACCCATGCCCCCCAAAAGAATCAAAAACTACACCGGCAGGTATGCCCTGGTGGATGGCATTCCCTATCAAATGCCTGTCAGTGCCCGCAATTCCCCCGCAATAATGGCGGGCTTTACCTGTGATTGGGAAAAAGCCAACGCGTTGTTGCCCGGCAATGAAATTCATGCCATGAAGTTGCCAAATGGCAAAGCTGCACTTTTGATAACAGTAATTGACTATGTAGACACGAGCATTGGTAAATACATAGAATACAGCATTGCGATAGGTTGTACGAAAGGTCTAAAACCTGCACCTCGAATTCTCAATACCGTGATGTTCAAAACGTATGGAACCGGGCAATACATACTTGATTTGCCTGTAAGTTCCGAAGTCTCGGTAAAAGGTGGTAAAGGAATCTGGGGAATGCCGAAGCACCTGGCCAATCTGGACTTTAAGATTACTGATACAACGGTAAGCAGTCAATATGAAAAGGACGGACAGTTTGTTTTCAGAATTGAAATCAATAGGCCGAAAAGTTATTCAATCAGATTGAAAGTTGGTTCTACGAATTATTGCCGATTTAGAAACATGTTGATGGCCTCCTATATTTATTTTGATACCAAAGCCGGGGTCAATTTATTCGGTAAGGCCAAAGCAAATTTATTTATCGGTGATCATCCAAATGTTTCTTTCCTTAGGGATATAGATATCAATCCCGATCCCTTTTTTACTGTATTTATGCCAAAAACCTTGGGTATTTTGGATGACCATTTTGAAAGTTGGTTTATGACCTATGACGAGCCTCCAAAAGAGATGCCTGAGGGACTGGAAAGTATCATAAACCTTGGTCTCAGAGAGGATTGGCTGCCTGATCCCTCAATTACTGATTATGAAAAATACAAAATCCGTTAACCCAAAATCAAAAAACCAGCCCCGGTATGAACCCGCTTAAACAAACAGTTGTAGACCTTAGCAATGCCTATATCTTTTTCTGTGCATCTATCTATCTTGGGATGTTTTGGTCGTTGCATTATTTCTGGTTTCCTAATTATCCATCTACCCTAAACTTGGATAATTATTATGATGCCATAATTCCTCAAACCACACTAGCTACAAAATTCTTCTTTATTACCATTCCAATCATGGCTGTTTGCTTGGTCATTATGCTGATCAGTGAATGGAAAACATCCCTGATGTGGGTCCCTATAGTTTGGATTCCTGGATTAATGGCACCTGTCCTTATTCAACAAGCATATATTGAAAGAATAAACAACCATTTTATTGATGGGGTAAGTGACGAAGCCACCCTTCAGGAATTACTGAATGAATGGATGTATCTCAATGATTTAAGATGGGTTATCCTAACCGTAATGTGGGGAATAACCATGTATTTCTTTATAGCGAAAGCGAAAAAAAATAGAATACCAATACGTTCAGTTCACTGAATTAGTTAGCATGAGAAACAGGACTGGATATATGTTGATATTACCTGAAATCAAACAAATTAGTCTTGGAATATTTAGGCTAATTGAATTGCTGGGGTAAATATTTAGCGCGTGTTTGTTTTTCGGTGCTTAACCATTGTGACATTAAAGATAATCCCATGAAAAAGTATCTTACACTTATGGTTGTAGCCATTTCTGTTATTACCATCATTTCAGGGTTCTCACAGGTATTTATGCCCGGCATGGTTTTAAGCTTAATCGGAGCAGAAGTTTCTCCGATAGCTAGCCATCTATTTGGTATAGTGGGAATGTTTATGGCATTGTTTGGCAGCCTGATGTTACATACTGTATATAGTACGCATACGAGTTCAGTTGCCGTTTTTTGGTGTGCCATGCAAAAATTGGGAGCTTTTGTAGCTGTTGGTATAGGGGTTCTTGGTGGACTCTTTTCATGGATGGCCTCAAGTGTGGCTATTTTTGACCTTTTCTCGGGCTTATTGTTTCTCTACTACATCAAAACGCTGAACCCAAAATGAAAAATGCCAGTATTTTATTCATTTATATGTTTTACGGGGCAATTGGTTGGATTGTCATTTTCATCTATTCCTATTCTAAAATCGAAAGGCCATGATAACCGGAGAACCCAACGTACATAAGGTCAGGTCTTTAATTTTGGCAGGTGGGGGATTAAGGGTCGCCTATCAGGCAGGTGTGTTACTGGCATTGGAGGAGGAAGGAATCAAATTTCAGCATATAGACGGAACCTCAGGCGGGATTTTTAACACGGCCATGTTGGCGAGTGGCTTGGAACCAAAGGAAATTGCAAGACGATGGCGATCATTGAAATTGACCCAGTTCATTTCAGGTGAAAAAGTAAAGAGTTATCTCAGACCTTTTCAGATGAAAGGCTTTGCAGATGCGGATAATATCAGGTTAAAAGTATTTCCACATTTGGGAATAGACTTGGAAAAAATCAATTCAAATAGCACATTTAAATCCACATTTAATGTATGTAATTTTTCCACTAAATCCATAGAAGCCATCTCCAATGAAAATGTCAAAGAGGATCACTTGATAGCGGGCGTTTCGCTTCCCATTTTCATGCCGGCAATTCAAATAGGTGAATCATGGTACACTGATGCAGTTTGGATTAAAGATGCCAATCTGATGGAGGCAGTCAATCAGGGGGCGGAAGAGCTTTGGTTGGTTTGGGCAATAGGAAATAGTTCCACCTACCTTCAAGGTGCGTTCGATCAGTATGTCCACATGATTGAGATGAGTGCCAGTGGGGGACTTTTGGAAGAGTACAAACAAATTGACCTAATTCAGCAAAATGAGGCACAAAAAAATGATAACCCCGAAAAGGCCATCAAGTTATTTGTATTCAAATCCCAAATAGCATTGCCCCTAGATCCTGATTTTTTTCTGAATAAAATCAATGCCCGAGAATTGATCAATATGGGATATGCCCAAGCAAGGGATTACTTGGTAAATAGGCCGCTGATTGGGGAAAAGATGGATTGGTCAGCAACTTCAAATTTAGAACCCAAGTATATTTACAGTTTTAGAGCGGTTTTTAAAGGATTAGTTGATTGGAATTCAAAAATCCAGCCGATCAAGTTTGCCGTATTTTTCAGATTTGCTGAATTTAAGGATTTTAAACGGCTTGAAACCTATTCAAGTCTGATATTCAATAATGGAAAGGAGGATATTCCAACATTCAATAGCCGAATCTCAACTACCGAGTCGGAAGAGGGTAATGTATTGAAGGTACAATCACAGGTTTTGATTGATTCCAAACTCCACAATATAATATCGACAACCCTTCTTGGCAGTCATTGGGAAATGATCCTAGGTCTAAGTTTTAAGCGCATATCCTTCCGATTGTACGATGAAAATAATAGATTAACGGTCGATTGCATGCTTCATCAATCCATTGTTGATCGATTCAAGGCCATTTATTACAGCAAACTATCAACAAATTTGCCTAAAAAGGGAGGCATAAAAAAGTATCTTTCAATCATTAAAAACTTTATTGCTTATGAAATTTGAGAAAAAATCCATGGTCAACTGGTATGATCCCAAGCAGCTGGCCTTTACCGCAACGAAGACGGTACTGTCTTCGGTTTTCGGGAATTTTGCCGACCGTAGGGAAATGCAGGCTGCTTTGGACAAGGAAGTAACCCCTTTTGATTATTCGGATAAAAATGAGATGTGGTTTGATTTTATCTCTGATTTGGGAGATGGTTTCAATCCTACCTATACCCTTGCCCATACCCTTGCCCAACCATCCATAGAAGCCGATGGCAAAACACTGAAAAGGGGGGATTTTTTGGTCATGGGAGGGGATCAGGTTTACCCTACCCCAGAAATGATCGAATACGACAACCGGTTGAGAGGGCCATTTTATGCTGCTTTTCCCAAGACAAATGAGACCGATACAGCGCGTCCGGATGTTTACGCCATTCCCGGCAATCATGACTGGTATGACGGGTTGACTAATTTTCTCCGTTTATTTACCCAAAAAAGATCCTTGGGTAACTGGCAAACCCGGCAAACAAGAAGCTATTTTGCGATCAAGCTTCCCCATGATTATTGGCTGATTGCTATCGATGTACAGTTAAATGCCGATGTCGATTATCCTCAAATTTGTTATTTCAAAGAAATTGCGCACAAACACTTTACCTCCTCCACCAAGGTAATATTGGTAACCGCAGAACCCGCTTGGGTCTACAAATCCTTTGACGCTAAAAACACCTCTTTTGACAGGATAAAATTTTTTATAGAAAGGGTCCTGTTTGGACAAGGGGAATCAGACTACGAAGAAAAGAACAAAAGCATTTCCGTAACCACCATATTGACAGGTGACTTGCACCACTATGCGCGCTACGAAGAGATGCATCCCGACAACCGGGTCCGCCAACTAATTACAGCAGGTGGTGGTGGGGCATTTATGCATCCTACCAACACCCTTCTCGATGAAATAGAGACTTTGGACGGAAAAAAAGCCCACTTGAAAGAAGTTTTTCCTTCCAAAGCAGATTCGGTCAAACTTAGCCTCTTAAACCTTATTTTTCCCTATTTCAGTCTGACCATGCTTTTCTTTTTTGGGACGCTTCATGCGTTTACTTCTTGGATTCTACAGACCAAGCGGTATGCAGATGGGGATACCTTGATGGTCAGATTTAGCGGAATTGATCTTTTTCACGGAGAATCTGGCGCATTTTTTTCAGCCATCACAGAATCATTAAGTCATAATCCGGGAGCCATATTCCTGAATATCTTGCTTTTTATTGGAATCATGATATTTACCGATACCAAATCTTATAATGGAAACTGGAATTACCTGGCTGGATTTGTTCATGCCCTCCTTCACCTGGCAAACTTCTATGTGTTGCTGTGGCTCTTCTCCCGAATAAACCTGTTCGAATTGGGATGGGACTTGGAATCGCCGAGGCAGGTGATTCTTTTTGCCGTGGAGATGGTATTGGTAGGAGGAATTATAAGTGGCATTTTATTTGGCATCTACTTGACATTTAGCGTGCTTGTGCTCAAAAACCACATCACTGAGGCGTCATCCTCTTACCGCTGGGAAGGTTACAAAAACTTCCTTCGGATACACCTTGACAAAGACGCCTTAACCATTTATCCCATCGGATTCAAAACCGTGGTTTCCGATTGGAAAAATGTCGGGAACGAAGCGTCCCCAAAATTCACAGGAAGCCCTGTCAAATTTTCACCCATAGAACCCCCAATTGTGATCAACCATGAAAAAGCTATCTAAACCACTCACCCTCCTGCAGGATAAGTACGACGTCGTCATTATTGGATCAGGTTACGGAGGTAGCATTGCTGCCTCCCGCATGTCCCGTGCCGGCCTTTCTGTTTGCCTGCTGGAAAAAGGAAAGGAATTTTTGCCGGGAGAATTCCCCAACACCTTAAGCAAGGCGTCAGGGGAAATGAACTTTATACGGGGTAAATCTCCGGGAATCAACCGCAACGGACTGTATGAATTCACCATGGGTAACGGCATCAATGTCTTCAAAGGCTGCGGACTTGGGGGAACTTCCCTGGTAAATGCAAACGTGGCAATCAGGCCCGAGCCTCGGGTCATGGAAGACTCCGCCTGGCCAAGTGCCATCCTAGAGGATGTTGAAAGTTTTCATGAAGGTGTCGACCGGGCCTGGGAGATGCTTATGCCCAACCCCTATCCGGAAGGAAAAAACGGATATCCCGTTCTCAAGAAAACCGAGGCCATGCGGAAATCAGCAAAATTTATGTCGGAGCCTTTTCGGCTATTGGACATCAATGTGAACTTTGAGGATAAGCAGAACCACGTGGGCATCAAGCAGGCCAAATGTACCAATTGTGGGGATTGTGTGACAGGATGTAATGTGGGAGCGAAAAACACCACCGCGATGAATTACCTGCCCGATGCCTTCAACCACGGTGCGGAAATATTTACCGAGATAAATGTACGTTATGTGGAGCGGCAGGGGGAATATTGGCAAGTTTTCTTCCACCCTGTGAAAATTGGAAGAGAGAATTTTGATGCACCACTTATGTTTGTCCGGGCCCAAAATGTAATACTCAGTGGCGGATCACTCGGTTCCACTGAAATCCTTCTCCGGTCGGCACAAAATGGACTGAGGGTTTCCACCAACTTGGGAAAACGGTTTACCGGCAACGGAGATGTCCTTGGCTTTGGCTATAACAACGACATGCCCATCAATGGAATAGGCCTGGGGAAAAAAGGAACAGATTCCATTGCCAATGTGGGCCCTTGCATTACCAGTGTCATTGATATGCGAGAGCGGGCAGATTTGGAATCAGGGATGACCTTGGAGGAGGGCACGATACCCGGACCCATACGATCCCTTATGCCAAAGGCTTTGATTGCATTTTCCCGACTTGCGGGAAAGGATACGGACCGGGGATTCATGGATTACCTGCACGAGAAATGGCGGGAAATCCGAAGCCTTTTCCTAGGTGCCTTTCACGGTGCTGTCAAGCATACCCAAATATACCTGGTCATGACCCATGATGATGGCAACGGGGAAATGGGTCTTACGGACGGAAAACTCAGCATCAACTGGAGGGGAGTAGGCAAGCAGGAAATCTTTAACAAAGTAAACGGTGAAATATACAGCGCTACCAAAGCCTTGGGAGGCACCAAAATCCCGAACCCCACCTGGAATAAAATGATGAACTATGATTTGGTAACGGTTCATCCACTAGGAGGCTGCGCCATGGCGGACGATGCCCTGCATGGGGTAGTAGACCACAAAGGACAGGTTTTTGCCGATGTCGAGGGAACAGCACTCCACCCCGGGCTTTATGTAATGGACGGAGCAGTAATCCCGAGACCCGTAGGTACCAATCCCTTGCTCACCATCAGCGGCTTGGCGGAACGAAGCTGCAAGCTAATTGCGCAGGAAATGGCTTTGACCCTTTCTTATGCGTTTAATCCACCCCAGGAACCCGATGCGGTTACCTCACCTACGGGTAGTGGCGTGCAGTTTACCGAAACCATGCGCGGATATTTTGGAGCTGGTGAATCGGTGGATTACGAAAAGGGATTTGAGATGGGTAAAAATAGCCACTCTAATTTTGAATTTACCCTAACCATCCAGGTAGAAGATATTGATGCCTTTGTGGCAGACGACAAGCATCAAGCCAGAATGGTGGGGACCATGCTGGCTCCTGCCTTATCGCCATTTCCCATGACAGCCCTGAATGGCGTCTTTAATTTATTTGTTGAAAATCCCTCAGAACCAGGCAGAAAGAAAATGAAATATACCGCTCAGCTTATTAGCAGAGAAGGGAAGAATTTTTATTTTGAAGGATTCAAGGATATATTCAACGACAAAGGGGTTGATGTGTGGAAAGACACCACCACCCTGTTTATAACCGTCTATGAGGGAACGGATGCCACAAGCACCCCAATAGGTAAGGGAAAACTGATTATCCGGATTGCAGATTTCATGCGGCAACTTAAAACTGTCAAAGCCATCCATGCCCAGAGCATGGCTGACGGACTACGGGCAGTAGCTGCATTTGGGAAATTCTTTGGCGGAAATGTTTTCGATACCTATTTTAAACTTTGAGGTTTGAACTATCAATTCATACTAAATTGGAGAAAGCAATCTATAAGCCTGAGTTCGATTATTCGTCAAACTAGCAATACAATCATCCAGTCAAATTATTTCCGATATCATTCCTGGTTTCAAATCTAGGATGTCAGATCGACCATTTTGGGGTTTTGACGGGAATGGGTTGGCCCTCTTGGGGGCATGCGGCCAAAATACGGAAATTTGCGCTATTTTTCCCCTGGGTTTCAACCCAGGGCTATCAAATCGGTCACTCCGCTGGAGTTTTTGAGGAAGGTTGTTTTACAAAAAACTGGTTCTTGGGTGGAATTTAGACAACTTGTTGATAGGGTGTTGTGGTTGCAAATTAAGGTGTAAAAAACAATCGAACTCAGGTTATAATCCAGTCAGTTTCTTGATACCACCAAGTAGTTTTCCTTATCAGTCTTCAACCACAAAGCTGTGGGTTTGAAATAGCGGTTGGCCATCTGTCGTCATGCCTTCAACAATTGCGGTATATCTTCCTGGGGTATCGGCCGAATAAAAGGATAGTGACCTGCCGGTACCGGCATTCAAGCGGATGATTGGCTCCCAATGGATGGTACTTCTCCAGTCGGGAAAATCAAAGTATTCCGCATCGGAGGCTGTATGGGTAGGGGAGTAAAACCGCCGGGTCTTGGTATATCCTCCAGCCAAGTGGGTCATGATGTGCTTGCCCCGTTCGGGGTCCACTTCTTCGGGTTCACCCCGTTGGGTAAAAAGTGCTATCACCCCGCCGCCGGCCCGTCCGCCATAGATCCCTGCGGAACCTGGCCCTTTGAGGATTTCAATTCGGCTGATGTCAAATTGATTGATGCTTTGCATGGTTCCTTCACTGATGGGCACTCCATCAAGCAGGTAGAGCGGCGTTCCTTGTCCCCGGATTACAGCCCGGAATTCATTCATTCCACTGCGGGTGACCTGAAGCCCTGCTACACGGCCTTGCAAACTTTCCAGGATATTTCCCGAAGGTGCCACGGGCAACTGTTCCCTATTCAGGGTTACATCTGCCCGGTTATGCAGTCGAAAAGGCTCGGAAATTTCCGCTCTTCCTTCGATGACAACTTCCTGAAGCAACACCTCCCTTAAGTCCATACCTGCTATCGCCGATTCGGTAGCTTGAAACTGTTCCTTGGAAGCTGCCTGGAAATAGTCGGAGGATAAGGGTGGTTGCAGGGTCAGGTTGGGCCGAAGGACATGAGAACTCAGTGTGGGAAGATTTTGTCGGGAAAGCATGGAAATTTCTACGTTTGACCTGTTCCCACGGCTATCAGAACCTTGCACGACAACTTGAATCGTATCTGTAAAGTAAAATCCCTGAAACCCAAAATAGCCCTCCGCATTGGTGGAGGTGGTGATAAAGGTTTGGTACTGGTCTTTGAGATAAAGGAGCGCTTCTCCATCGGAAACGGGATCCCCATTGCTACGTGTAAGCCTACCCCAGAGCGTCAAGTCTTGTTCCTGGGCAAACCGGATGGTAGGATACTTGGATTCCATCACATCCGCCCATTCAAAGGTTCGCCAGCCATGGGTCATCATCAGTAAACGAAGGGCCTTTTGATGCGCTAGGTCATCGGATTCAAAATAATAACCTGGTGTTTGCACGGTTCCTTTCAATTCTGAACTGAGCAGCAGGTAGTTCAGGATATTTTCTTGGTGGGGGTGATGGGGAACCAATTCCTCCGCAATAACGGCCATGGAAAGTCGGGCTGGGATTTCGCCACTGCTTGCGGAAAATTTCAGCGACAAATCTACTTTTTCCCGGGTGCCGTAGCTGGAATTGTCAGTACTTATGCTTAGGGAGTGAAGGGGTTGAGGTCTGATGAACAGAAGTCTTTCAGCCATGGGTTCACCGGTATCGGTGGCAAGGGTAATCCTTGATATTCCAGGAGGCAACTGCGATTTGTTGAAGGAAAGATGATGCTCTCCTTCGGCTGAGAAAAGAAATGATTCAGTATGAATTAATGTGTCCGCATTCATGATGATTATCCAAAGTTTCGGAACTTCGGAAAGTGTAGTTTGAACGTTGATAGTTACCGAATCGGGAAGTGTGACTTCATCTACGTGTAGGACATAACCTTCGGGAAGGACTTGGGGTAAAGGGTATTCTGATGAATCACCTTCCAAGTCAGTAATCTTGGCCACAAATCGGGTAGAGGCTGAAGGTTTTAGCATAAATGACCCCATGCCTTTATGGGTATCTGAAAAGGTCAGGATTTCCTTTCCTTCTCCATCGACTATACTTCCCTTGATGGACACTCCCTTGCCATGTCGGTTAGAAGCTTTGAAGGCGATTTCTTGGGCAACGCCGACTATAAGTTCCCCACCTTCGGGGAAAAA
>JBBQXZ010000164.1:0-10644 GCA_038209145.1 Cytophagales bacterium
CAGGCTGTGGCAGGAACAGTGGCCCATCATTATGAAGAACACCATTAAGGCCTGTAAAAAACATGGTGCCAAGCTGGTGTTTTTTGACAACATGTACTGCTACGACCCGGGTCATGTGGGTCACTTGACAGAGGAAACTCCCGTAAATCCCCAAAGTGCGAAGGGAAAAGTCCGGGCGCAAATTGCCCAATTGATTTGGGATGAGGTTTCCAACGGCGGACTTCAGGCAATGATCGTGCGGGCAGCGGATTTTTATGGCCCTGGGGCCAAACAAAGCTTTTTAAACGAATCGGTTATCAACCGGATGAAAGCCGCAAAAACAGCCCAATGGTTATATGCTGGAGACAAAAAACATTCCTTTACCTACATTTCTGATGCTGCCAAAGGTACCGCCTTTTTGGCCCGGCAAGCCGATGCATGGAACCAAGTTTGGCATTTACCTACCTCTGATGCCTATCCTACGGGTCAGGAATGCGTAAATATTCTTGCCAAACACTTGGGAGTGGCTCCCAAAATTTCGGTACTACCCGGATTTATGGTGAACCTATTGGCAATATTTATTCCTTTACTCCGCGAGATCAAGGAACTCAAGTATCAGTTGGCGGAGGATTACTGTTTTGATTCCACCAAAATAGAAAACGCCTATGGGCTTAAACCTACTGGGTTGGAAGAGGGGCTAAAGGCTTGCATTTAGCTTCCATCGTTTGGCTATTCTTCCGTGACCTGTTTGAAAGCTAAAAGCCGTAGAACTCTCTTTTATGGAAAACCAGTTTAACCCAGTGACTACAACTCTGTATCCGCTTATTTTAATGTCAAAGGAGCCCAGCAGCTTATCGACTTGCTGCAGGAGGTATTTGGAGTACAAGCCCTAAGGCGACACGATAAAGCCGATGGCAGCATGATGCATGCAGAAATCCGGATGGAAGATACCGTACTTATGATCGGAGATGCCGGAGATTCGTTTATGCCCAACTCCTATTGGATGCACGTCTACGTGCCGGATGTGCAAGCGACTTTTCAAAAAGCACTCCAAGCAGGTTGTATGTCCGTGGAAGAGCCGAAACAAAGGGAGGGTGATCCCGATACCAGGGGAACATATAAAGATTTTGCAGGCAATAATTGGTCAGTTGATACACAAGGAAAAAAAAGTATTTCCGATACCTAATTTTCTTTATTTACAGGGAAAAGAGATTGGAATAACAATTCAATTCCTGTTATCTTGTACCTCCAACCCAAATAAACTATAGTAAGGATATGAAGCGAAGAAATTTCATGCAGTTAATACCGGGAACTGCCCTACTGCTGGCCGGTTCAAGTTTTATCCCCTCCAAAAAAGAATCCCTACCCATCAGTGCAAACGGATATAACTGGGTGACTTTTTATAAGCGTGCAGGCAAAGTGTGGGGGGAGGATTGGGATGCCTGTCTGGCTGAATTTTCCAAAACAGGCATACAGGGTTTTGAACCCTCCATCCAGGGTCCGGAGCAACTGAAGGCACTGATCCCTTTTCTGCAAAAATACAACATCCAACTTCCCTCCATTTATGTAGGTACCGAACTGCATGAAGCAGCCACCGCCAAAGCATCCATTCAAACCATTTTGTCGATAGCGGAAATTGCCCGGACCTTGGGCACAAAAATCATCGTTACCAATCCCAACCCCATTCAGTGGGGCTCTGACCGACTTAAAGATGACGATCAGCTGTATTGCCAAAGTTCCCACTTGGACCAATTGGGGCTGGCTGTTCGGAAGCTGGGAATGAAACTGGCGTACCATATCCATGATGTGGAGTTAAAAGCCGGCGCCAGGGAATTTCACCATGTGCTTCAGAATACCGCGCCGGAAAATCTCCATTTCTGTATGGATGTCCACTGGATGTACCGGGGTTCCGAAAACTCCCAATGGGCAGTCTTCGACACGCTGAAAATGTATGGAGATAGAATCGTCTCCCTGCACCTTCGCCAATCCAACCAGGGAATTTGGACGGAGACTTTTGATGCAGCAGGGGACATTGATTATACCCGTTTTGCCGGGGAAATAAAAAAGATGGGCATAAATCCCCACCTGGTCATCGAGCAGTGTTTGGAAGAAAAATCCCCGAATACGATGGATGTAGTGGCTGCTCATCAGATCGATTTAAAGGAAGTAAACCGTATTTTTGGAAATAGTCACGGTTAAGTTGTCCTATTCCTTCTTTTATTTAAAAGCCGAAATTTTTGATGCCGACTCAAAAATAATGATTTAGGCATTTTCTCTAAATTAGATTTCACCAAGTTATCAACCATTTGCATATTTGGGAACAGTGCATGGATTGAAGATGCACGGGAGAGAAATTTTACCCGTGTTGACGACCTGTTTTGTTGAATGGAAAAATGCATGATCCCACTTTCTTTCTTAATGCCTAAACTTTCCCAAGCGATCTAAAATAATAGGGAAAAAACTAAAAAAGGCCCGGAAAACGACTTTTTCCAAGGGCCTTTTTATTTCAAGATCAAGCAAAATTTTTTCTACTAGCCTGAGTTCGATTGTTTTTTACTCCATAATTTGCAACCACAACAGCCTATCAACAAGTTGTCTAAATTCCACCCAAGAACAGATCTTTCGTAAAACAACCTTCCCCAAAACTCCAGCGGAGTGGCCGATTTGAAAGCCCTGTGTTTCAACACAGGGTAAAAATAGCGCAAATCTCCCCGTTTTGGTCGCATGCCCCCCAACACGGCCAACCCATTCCCGCCAAAACCCCAAAACGGTTGATCTGACATCCTGGATTTGAAACCAGAATCAATATCGGAAATAATCTAACCAGGTGATTGTATTGCCAGATTGACGAATAATCGAACTCAGGTTACTACCTTTCCCAAAAACTTGGAGGGGTAATGTCTAGGGCCCGCAAATAGACATAGGCTTGCGCGCGGTGGTGGATTTCATTGTCGATAAAGTAGAGGATGCTGCAATATACCTTGTCTTCATATTGGCCAAATGCTACCACCTTGTCCTGGAAATGGTCAGCAGGTATTTTTCCCCACCAGTGATTCAATTCCTCCGTGGCTTTGTCCCAAGCGGCCAGGAGTTTTTCCTTACTTCCTTCCAGCTCCATGTTTTCATCCAAGGTTTCCCATTCATCGGTTGCCATACCTTTTGCCCCAGGAACGGCAATTCCCAAGAGTTCTTTTGTCATTTCCCCAAAGGATCGCATGCCTCCCAGGCTATACGTGAACAGCTGATCTTCGGGGAATGCTTCTATCACTCTCCTTGTGAGTTGGCGATGCCCCTGCCAGTGGGCCAATAATTGTTCAGGACTGATTACTTCGGTTGTCAATGGTGTTGTTGGGTTGCTACTTTCCATGATTCGGTTTGTTTTTGTGTAGAACGATTGATTTGTATTCCAAAGTAAATACCCCAACCTGACAGCCCTATGTCAGTAGGGTAAAGAAAAAAATAACTTTTTTCACAATCGTTTTCCAAAACCTGTATCTTTAACTGACCCTTTTTGAATGTATCATGAACAGGCTGGACAGATTAACCTCCATATTGACTCACCTGCAAACCAAGCGTACCATCACTGCTCAGGAGTTGGCCGACCGGTTTCAGATCAGCCTGCGGACGGTGTATCGTGATTTGAGATCGCTGGATGAGGCTGGTGTTCCTATTATTGGTGAAGCTGGTATGGGCTATTCGCTGGTGGAGGGTTACCGGCTACCTCCGGTGATGTTTACCAAAGAGGAGGCATTGGCATTTTTAGTGGCTGAAAAAATCGTGGAAAAAGTCACCGACCGCGAAAGCAGCAGTCATTTTCAAAGTGCCCTATTTAAGGTCAAGGCAGTGCTGAAATCAAATGAAAAAGAAGTTCTGGACGCCATGTCCACCCATGTAGAAGTGATCCCAAAGCGTAACGGGTTACTGGCTACGGGCAGGGACCGGACCTTGCAGGTTCTGCTGCAAAGTCTTTCGGAGCAAAGGGTAATTTCCCTTGAATATACCACGTTTGAAGAAGAGGTTACCACCAAGAGAACCGTCGAGCCTGTCGGTGTTTATTATTCTTTCGAACAATGGTACCTGATTGCCTGGTGCAGGCTTAGAAATGATTATAGAACTTTTAGGCTGGACAGGATCCGGGAAATAAATCCCTGCGAAGAAAAATACCGAAACCACCACCCAGCGTTGAAGGAGTATTTGGAAAAAGTGAAGCAGGAACAACAATTGACGAAGGTCGTACTTGAAGTAACCCCATCTGCGGTAAAATACATGCAGGAAGAACGGTATAATCAGGGCTTTGTGTTTGAAACCAAAAAGGCAAACGGAGTAGAAATGACTTTTATGACATGCCATTTGGAAGGTTTTGCCCGATGGATGATTATGTTGGGAGATTATATCCAGGTAATCGAACCGCAGGAACTGAAATCCCGGATCAGGGAACTTTTATTGATTATGTTGGAGAAATTGAATGAAAAAAACCCCGTTTGCTGATTTTATTTCCAACGGGAAAATACCTATTTTCGGGATTGATAAACGCCAGCAACCAACCCCATTTTGAAACTACAGTCCTTCCTCAAAACCTTAGGTCCCGGAATTCTCTTTGCCAGCACCGCCATAGGCGTTTCCCACCTTGTACAGAGTACGAGGGCCGGGGCGGAATATGGATTTGCATTGGTTGGCTTTATACTGGCCGCCAACCTTTTCAAATGGCCCTCATTTGAATTTGGTTCCCGCTATGCCACCGCCACGGGAAGGTCACTGATCGATGGATATCAACTGCTAAGTCCCTGGTTTTTGCGCATGTACTTGGGGATCAATCTGCTTTCCATGTTTTTTGTCAATGCCGCAGTGACTTTTGTCGCTGCCGGATTCTTGCAAAACGTCTTGGGGATTTCTATTCCACCTGCCTATTTCTACCTTCCTACTTTAGGCTTGTTTTTGTTCTGTTACTTGTTTTTGGCATGGGGAAGGTATTCGCTGTTGGACAAAGGAATCAAAGTGATTGGCTCCTTTATGTTGATTACTACTTTGATGGCTTTCTTCATTGCCATTTTCAAAGGTCCGGAACAACCCCTGGTCTTTGAACCCTTTTCGAATTTGGTGACTGTTGATTCCATTCCGTTTATTATTGCGCTGATGGGATGGATGCCTTCGGCCATTGATTCTTCTACTTGGAACAGCCTTTGGACTTTGGAGCGAACAAAGCAAAGTGGCTACCAACCCTCGGTGAAGGAAACGGTCTTCGAGTTTAATATTGGGTATTGGACCTCGGCGGTACTTTCTCTTTGTTTTGTGGTGCTTGGCGCGTATTTGCTATTTGGTACCGGAAATATCCTTCCTGACAACAATGTGGGCTTTGCCTCTGGAGTGGTCAACTTATATGCCACCAATTTGGGTGCCTGGACTTTTCCGATCATTGCAAGTGCCGGATTTACCATTATGATAGGTACCTGCATCGGTGTAATGGATGGCTATGCACGCTCCACTTCCCGTACCATTGCCCTTATGCGTGAAAAAGAAGAGAATAAGCAGGGGTATATCCTTTGGCTGACGCTCATTGCGGTTGGTGGGTTTGTGGTAATTGCTTTATTTATCACAGAATTTAACCGGTTGATTGGGATCGCCACGACGATATCCTTTCTGATTGCGCCCATCATAGCCTTCCTCAACTACCGGCTGACATTTAGCCACCACCTGACCAAAGAACAACAACCCGGTTTTGCCATGCGGCTTTTGGCATTGATGGGGATTGGGTTCCTGTTGCTGTTTTCTTTGGGAATGTTGGGGTACAATTGGTTTGTTTAAATCAAACTTCATCAATGACAAGTTTGATTTGTTCGGATCCCTTCTTTGACGTGGCAACTTATATGACTGTAAGCGTGTTCTAAAGATCTAAATATTAAGTTCTAATTTTATCTGCTTGAGATCCAGTAGCAGTTCTTCTTTCATTTGTTGGGTATAAATACGATAGATAGACCCGAGATTCTGGTATTCTATCAACCTTTCAAAATCCCGCATTCGTGCCATCCATGTTACACCATCAGTTACCAAGAAAAAATAGGTGTCACTTCTTTTCTCAGCGATGATTTGTCGTACGTCACCAATCACATCGCTTTGCTTACTTCCTGTTGCACCATATGCCTTTACTTCTATAACTATACTTGGATGTTGTGTAGAGGGAACGCAAAAATCTGCTTTTACTGAACTTAGACCATTTGCTCCAACGAAACTCTTTCTTACTTCAAACTCATCAAAAACCTCAACAACGAGTTTTTCGACAAAATCTTCCAAATTTTTACCTCTTCTTTGCCCTTTTATCGCACTTCCTCTTCCCATTTTTAAACGTTCTTGAACGACCTCTTTCCACGTGTAGTTTCTGGACGTGAGTCTGTTAAGGGATTCAAGAAGACCAAATTCTACCAACCTTTTCACATATTGATCCGGATTTTTATTAAAAGTTTTTTTGCCGTGACCACTTACACTATCATAAAAAAGGGCCTTAAGTATTTCCGTGAACTCATCTTTTGATAGTTCAAGGACTAATCGGAATAATGTTATACCGACATCGAAGTTTTTTTCTAAAAGATTCTTTAGGTCATCAGGCATAACCGTGGTAGCTACAGTGAAATTTGCTAAGTAGCTGACAAATGTTTCAGAAAATTCATCCTTCCAATCAGTTACAACGGCCCCAAGTTTTGAGATTAATTCATTTTTCGATTGCTTATGCCGCTGCATTTCTAAGACCGACCAACTATTAGAAACTCATTGACTTTTGACCTAGATACGGTTGAATGATTACCGAAGTGGTATTTATGAGGTTTTGTCCGTATCTCAATATTACATTTATGGTTCTTCATGATTGAGACCAATGTATCAAGGTTAGGGTAAGCATTTGAGGAATAAGATAATACCAAAATACTTTCGGAGAATTTATCAAACATCCGGTCAAATGCCTCTAGCGCAGTTTTTCGGTAAGAAAAAGGAGTGAATTTCTTTTTTATCTTCTTAACTTTTGTATGCTCCATTATTTCTTCCCCTTGCCAATATTTTGATAATCCTTCAAGGAAATGATATCTCTTCGTGTAGCAGTTGTCATCTGATGGTGGGACATATGGAGGATCCATATAAACTAAATCCGGTTTATACATCTTTTGACTAAAGTCAAATACGTCCATGTTGAAAGATGAATTCTCTTTGCCATTATCAAATATCGTGTCGTTGTAAACCGCCACTTGCTCAATGAAATGCGCTTCAATTGAAAGTCGCAAATCTCGCCTCCCGTCGTTGTATTTATCCAGATTTCCCGAGATTGTAAAAACACCTCTTGGTTGTTTTTTTAAACAAGACCTGAACAACGCCGTATAGGCCAATGCCTGTTTGTAGGGTGAGGAAAGATTGCGAATGTTGTGACTTACTTTATCGAGAAATATAAGGTCATTTTTATCGTAGAAAATCCGGTCAAAGGTTTTTTGGATGAAATCGTCAGCATTGACATGCATATCCAAAAGGCCTGACAAATCATATTCATCCAAGTGATCCGCATTGTTTTCAATCACTGCTTTTGAGATGACTGAAGAAAAATTTAGGAAATCATTTGAATAAACTTTCTTGTTCATCGATTTTAAAAGGAAAGAGACCACTCCAGATCCTGAAAAGGCATCAAACGCAGAGTCAAATTCCAGCGAACCAAGCGTTTCATGAATCCATGGAATCAATTTATATTTGCTTCCCATATATCTCAACAGTGGATAACTGTGAATTCTATTTGAATTCGCAGTATCCTGATGATATGGTATTATAAGTTGTTCCATGAACTAGAAATCGATTAAAATTCAATTTTGCTTTGTTTGGCAGCTTTACTTCTGATGTACCTGACCTGTTCCTCAGCCACAGCGAAGACGGTATCTGAACATTCATATTTATGTGCTTGCTCGATTAATATATCTACAACGAAAAGGTCTTTAATTTTTTGGAAATCTAGTTCGTAAAACTCGGCTAAAGCTTCAAGTTTGGCAAATGGAAATTTCTTTTTACCTCTCTCTATTTTACTGACATCGGTGTAAGGGAGATCCAAAGTTTTCGCAAATTTGTCTTGCGTTAGTCCTTTCAATTCTCTCTGTTTTCTGACAAATTCACCAAATGTTGACATTTTATTTACTAGACAAAATCCATCTTGACATTATTTTGGCAAGTTAACAAACTATTCGGATTTTTCAATTTGATGGCAGGTAAATTTAAGTTCTCTTTAATCAATGAATACGCTGGCTTGATTTAAGACGTTTTTAAAAATCAAAAACTCATATCTAGGTAAGAGATTTATGATTATCGAACAGAAAATATCACAAAACTTAAAGTTAAATGAAAACCAAAATCCACGTAAAACCCAAAGCATCCTACTATTGCCGTAGTAACTGAATATGTACCAAAAATGGAAACTGGGAAAACATCAATCAGGGCTTTTTTGCAGATGCTTTTCTCTGATAAGTTTGTTGTTGCCACTCGCTATTTTTTGATGTTTTCTATTTGTTCTTTCGTTAGACCTGTGTACCTAATAATTTTTTCAAAAGATTCACCTTCTTTGAGCATTTCCCTGGCAACTTCAATTTTTCCTTCTTCAATCCCTTCCTCTTTTGCCGTATCCATGGAGTTCTTAAGATCACGATAATACTTTAAACTATCCTCGTAGGACTGGATCTGAGCAGGTGTGAACTTAGCAATCTCCGCTGTCTCAAAAAGTTTTTCAAAAATATGTTCCCCAAGTTTATCAGGAACTCTGTCTAATTTGTTAAGGTTTCGAAGTATGAAAAGCCACTTGTCAGACCTTGTCTCGAGCTCGTCAATGGTCTTGTTGAACTTGGGCATCTCAAGATATATAAAGGTAAGTTTATCATAAAATACCTCTTTGGTAGCTATGTCTGAAAGCTTTATATCATAACGGTACTTTTGGGGTTCATTCTTGTTTTCGTCAAATACAAAGTCGAGGATTGCAATGGTGTAGACTGCCTTCAGCTCATAATTCCAATCGGCCCTTTTAGCTTGTTCTCTAATCGGAAAGGTGGAATAATAAACTGTTTTGTCCTTGAAGAAATTCTGCTTGGTCTTTTGAAGCTCAACGATGAATTTTTCCCCATTTTCATTTTCGCAGTAAAGGTCAAAAATAGCTTTTCTGTCCACATCAATGGCTCCTAATTGCTCACCTTTTAGACAGGTCAGGTCTTTTATTTCTCCTTGTTCTTCTTTTAAAAGAACGTTTAAAAAGTCGAGCAAAAGGCCTTTTTGGGTTCTTCTCCAAACAGTTTTTTAAATTCGTAGTCGGTGAAAGGGTTTATATATTTTTCTGCAAATTCAGCCATTTTCACTTCTTTTTACAAAGATACTATTTCTTGAAGTCGACTATTTCGTTTTTTTCTCATTTTGAGGGGCAATCGGGTTTCGCATAGGCAATAAGATGGATTGGTAGCACTGACTTTCATTCAAAAAACAGTCGTTAATTTTTGTGTCTCTGTTGATACAAACCCGTTCAGCCCGTCTGATGTAAAGAGGGTGTTGGCGGTTCGGCTTAGTGAACCATCTATTTTGAGATTGCATAAATTATCAGTGTTACCAGCGTTATACCCAATGCCTGTGCGGTTCCGGTTATGGCGCCAAATACCAAAGGATTCATCATTGTCGGTATTACCGCAGTGGTGAAGACGATTGCCATTGCAAAACCAACTCCAATTACAAGTCCAATAATAAACGCTCCTGAATAGGAATTCACGCTTGTTAGTTGGTTAGTCATTCGACATGCAAAATCACCCTTCGGTAAGATACCAAAGACGGTTCTCCGCTGTCTTTTACTTCCAAAATAAGGTGGATGTTGCCTGTTCCCAAATCTTCGGGAATCGTCAATTCCTGTAGCGGTTGTTCCGGGTTGGAAATAGGGAAGTCTCCCTCATAAGTATCGGCCAAATCATACCGATACCAGGTATAACTGAGTGAATCTCCATCGGGATCGGAAGAGCCGGAGGCGTCCAGTTTTAGTTGAGATCCGGCTTTCCGGTTGATTTTAAGGATATGATTGGTGTCGTCTCCATTGATGGAGGCTACGGGTTCATGGTTTACTTCTCCTGGGGACTTTATAGACCAAAGCAGCCGGTTTTTGAAACTACGGGTGGATGCTGGTACCCAGCGCACCAATTCCTGCTGATCCACGTCACAGGTAGTGTAATATTGATCTGGAAATCCATAACCCATGGGCTTGAATAGGCTGCCCCAACTGCCTTGGCCGGGTTCAAGAGGGTCATTCAATCCAAAGGCCGCACTGAGCAAGTAAAGGAAAGCCGGCGTATCGCCCTCTCCCCCATCATCATAGATGGCCGACATGGGACCATGTCCGTTTACCTCATTGGCAGTGATCGGCTTTCTCCATTCCGGATCTTGACTACCCACAAAATGCCAAAAGTGGCCGTTATCATACAACACAGACCCCAACTCTACAGGTTGCTCCCCATATGTTGGAATGGCTGTTCCAAAATCCGCGCAAGTCTCTTGCTGCATATTGGTGAAGTCCGCAAAAAATTCGAATGAAATATCCTGGAACAGTATCCCATATAGGTGCAGCTTTGGCAGCAACTGCTTAAATTTTTCCTGACCGTATTTCTCCCTAAAGCGGTATAAGGCCTGTAC
>JBBQXZ010000165.1:0-10636 GCA_038209145.1 Cytophagales bacterium
TTCAGGCCAACCGAATTTCCTTTTCAAATGGATGACCAACGAAAACGGATACCGATTTGGCATTGCTTCGGGTGGTGGTCCGATAGTTATGTTCAATTTTCTACAGGAATTTGTGGCAGACAATGATTGGATAAGTGACCCAGATTGGACGCGTTACAATTCTACCCTGGATTCAGGAATTTTGCTGGGAGGAAGCCCTGAGCTTCAGCCATGGCCCAAGAAATTCGTTCCTGAGAAAAGTACGTTGTCCCAGTATGATATTACGGGAACTAATAATAATTACATGGTCACCCGTTATGCTGACGCTTTATTGATGTATGCTGAAGCTTTGCTTGGGATGAACCAACCTGGGGAGGCGGTTGCCTATATTAATATGGTAAGGGAAAGAACTGGACTTAACGGAATCAGTCCTGATCAGTTGGATTTGGAGCGAATCCTTCATGAACGAAGATTGGAATTGGCATTTGAAGGACACCGCTTTTTTGATTTGGTCAGGACAGGTAAAGCCATTGAAAAGATTTCTTATGCTTTGATGACCCCAATTGTTTATGATACCCAGATTTATACCACGGAGCCGATAGAAGAATATCAATTGCTCCTGCCTATTCCAGTAAATGAAATAGAAAAGGACGCTTCCTTGGTGCAGAACCCCGGGTATTGATCCAATATCCGATAAAAAATTAAGACCAACAGGCAAGTCGATTTTTTGACCCGCCCCAATAAAAAAATAGATATGAAAAAAATTAAATATTCTATACTGATGGGTTTAGTTACACCCTTTATCTTCTTTTCCTGTTTGAAGGAGGACATTGTTCCCACTCCTTTTGTGAACGATGTAAAAATGTATATGTCAGACATAGAGGGAAATGATTCCCTTATTACCCAGCCAACAGCCAGGAGGCCTATTAAATTTGTGGTGGAAACGGATGCTGATATTGCGACGGTATGGCCTGGGGGAGAAAGAAGAATCTTAAAAAGGAAAAATACTGAAATGGATTCCATTGACATGTTTGGTAACCCGGTATTAATTGTAAGTGACCACTATAAGGATCATGGCCTGGTTAAAGCCCGTGGTTTTACCACCGCTCTTGGTGAAACGGGGTGGTATGCAGCCTACACTTATAAAACCTCAGGGGAATTTGATGTTACCATCATAGCTACCAATCACGGCTATCAAGGTCCTGATTTTAAACAGATCGTACACGAAGCTGGCAAGGTTACTGTTGTAGCCCCTTAAGCATTTAAAGTAACTAAAAGATAAGCTTCTAACCCCTCAGTCTTTTGAGAGGTTAGATGCTTATCTGTTTATTGGAATTTCAATAAATAGGTATACAATTAAGATTTATCATTTCCTGTTTTGTCATGTTCAGAAATATTGCATGTTCACGTTACGTGAACTAATAAAAATAATGAACAACGTGTTTGAGTTTACTCTTCCGAAGACTTGTATTTTTTTGCTAATATTAAGCTGTATGGTTTTTCCCGTATTGATCCGGCTCTTTTAGCGAAACGACTTCAAATGCCAGGTATTCTTTGCCTTCGTAGCCGACCATGTGGTTTTTGGGATTTCTTCCACGGTTTCTTTGGAGATATATACCCGGGTGAGGTCGAGATCGGGGGTTTTTTGCTGATATAAGTTTTTTCATATTCTGACATGACTATTTAATTTATAAGGGTTTAATCTTTATTGTGCCAAAAAATACGGGGGCTGTCAGGGACACCCAAGTCTTCTATACAGAATTCCAGGGCCGTCCGCACTGTGTGCGAGTTGGATTTTTCCACCGCCCCGGCGATGAAGGTAGCTGGTCCCTTGTATAGCGGGGTTTCGCATCCCGTACCTTTTCAAGCCACAGCAGTGCCTTTTACCGATACCCGAACAGATCCGCCGCGCGGGCGGTCAGTTCGTCCAGGGAGCAGGTCTTGTCCCTTTTATGGTCGGTATTGAGAACCTTGTTCCCCTTGCCCTGGGGAATTGTATGGCGGCATATCTCCGAACTGTCCCCGGCACTGGATATGACAGGGTCCCCGCCTGCTACCCTGGTTTCCTTTCCTCTGTAGGTGCCAGAGGAAGAGAAAAGAAATTGGCTTTAAGGGAGACAGTGTTGTCCTTGCGCACCGCATAGGTGCTCAGGTAAACCTTCCGCGCGATATGTGGGCGGTAAGGGGTGAGGTGTGGTCTTTCCAGTTCAAGTTCCGAGCAGGGCGGTTTTTGGGTTACTGCATGGGGAAAACGGTTGGCTGTTCTTTCCAGCCATCCGGCCACCTAGCGGTTCGGTGTCTCTATGTCGTGGAAGGTTCGCTTGTTGAGGAAGTTCCTCCACCATCTCATATTGGATTCTCATTTTCTGAGAAAACATTGAATTACCCCATCAATTTACCATAGGCCACCACATCCCTTGCAATAGTTAACAATATTTGGCTTGGCTCCATAGTAGGATCCTTCCTTCCATGCTCGGCTCCTCCCAGGTCATACTCCGCGTGGATGATCTTGGGCATGCTCATATCTTTAAATTTCGGATGCTCGAGGAGTAGCTCAAAGTTTACATTTCCTTCCCCCAAAAGTACATTGACGGGAACATCCCCTTTTCCCTTGGAGTTTCTGCCCCACACAAAATCCTTAATGTCGAAGCTTCGGATTTTGTCAGCAATCAGGTAAAAAACGGTTTCGTGGGACTGATACCCCTCTACGACGGCGTGTCTCAGGTCAAACTGCACCCCAATATGATCCGGATCTATTCCTTCCAGCAGGTGGTGTAATTCCCAGACAGATCCGCCGATTCGGGTGCCGGCGTGGTTTTGGTAATGACCGCATATACCATACTTGGCATGCATGTCGGCTACCCGCTTCATTTGCCCATTGAGCAACCTAAGTTCGGGGACGATATTTTTTGAGGGAAAGGGCATCCAGCCCATGCGGTAATGTTTGATGCCTTCGCCGGACAAAACTTGGAGAAACCCTTCCCATTCGGGTAATTTGGAAAGCGTCATCTCCGTTGTAAGCACAGGCATTTCCATGCCCAGATTGGTACATTCCCGGATGAAAGGCGGAAGTTTGGAAGCCATCTCGGTGACGTCGAAAAACCCGTTTGACCGTACGGGCAGATCTACTCCTGTAAAGCCCATGTCCATCGTTGCCCGGGGTACATCCTCCAGGGGAAGCCATTGGAGGGCTTTGGTGAAAAAATACAAAGGCATAGGTCCTCTGGGAGGTTGTGGAGGCAGGGTAAACCTTTTAGGAGTTTGGGCGGCTTGGATTTCTCCGCCCACCAGACCAAGGGCGGTCACGGCAGCAATTTTTTTCAGGGATGATCTTCGGTTCATTTTGGGGTATGGCTAATAAATGATCTCTTTCCAAAGCTAAAAATAAAATCCGAAAATTGAAGGCAAAAATCAAAAGGACCCTAAAGCACTTGGATAATGTTGGAAAATCACGCCCTTTGCGGTAAGTTTGCGAATGCCTCGGTTGTGGTATGACTATCCGATGAAAGTGTTTTGACAGTCAATATAAAATAGGAAAATAGACCAACTAAAAATGAATCTTACAAAGTTAACGGTGATTGTGGTGGTAATTGGGTTGGCTCCCTTTATGTCCAAGGCCCAACGGGCTGACGCCATCTTGGGTAAGTGGTACACCCAAGATAAAGATGCCCAAGTGGAGATTTTTAAGGAGGGATACACCTATCACGGGAAGATGGTATGGCTGAAAGAACCTACGGAAAATGGAAACCCAAAGGTGGATAAAAACAACAAAGACAAAGCTAAGAGACTGCGGCCTATTCTGGGTATGCGCTTTTTAAGTGATTTTGTCCATGAGGGTCAATCATGGGCAGATGGAACCATTTATGATCCCAGAAACGGGAAATTTTATTCTTGCACAATCAAATTGTTGGATGATAACACCATGGAAGTGCGTGGCTTTGTAGGTATTGCCGCTTTCGGCCAGACGGTCGAATGGACTAGAGTCAATTAAGTCTATTCCAAATTTTACACCAAAAAGAAAAAGAGAAGTGAAACGGCAAGTACTAAGGTCATCTGTTTGGCTTTCTGCTGCGTTTCCTTTGCTACCTTCCGCTGGCGGATTAACAAGACGGAGAAGCTCATGGCTACCAATTGGGCAGCTATTCCTAGACCGTTGAACCAACCGGGGTACACGATGAGGTGAAAATTTAAGCCAATGGCTAAAAGTGGGATAACAGCTACTATAATGCCTATCACCCCCAGCAAAAAAGCCCGATCAAGTATTTTCTTCTCGTTTTGGGTAGTCCAATTCATTATTTTTGTTTTTTCCGTAGGGTGAAATAAGTCTCCAAATCGGTCAAATTCATGGCATTGAGCGTCATTTCTTTGGTGAGCCCCCCTTTACGGCCAGCATACACGCCGTATTTCATATCCGCAAACCCGCCCGTCTCATGGGCATCGGGATTGATGGAGAGTTTTACCTCCTTTTCCAAGGCATAGTGCACCCAGCGCCAGTCCAGATCCAATCGCCAAGGATTGGCGTTAATTTCTATAGCCACCCCCATTTTTGCGCAAGTATCAATGATTACTTGGTGGTCTATGGGATATCCCTCCCTTCGAAGCAACAGGCGTCCTGTGGGGTGACCGAGGATAGTAGTGTAAGGGTTTTGAATGGCTTTAAGTAGGCGTGCAGTGGCTTTTTTCCGATCCATACTCAGGCTGGAGTGGACGGATGCCACTACATAATCAAAACTGGCCAAGATCTCCTCAGGATAATCTAAGCTGCCGTCCATCAGAATATCGCTTTCTATTCCCTTAAATATTTTGAAGGGGGCGAGTCCTTTATTCAACGTGTCGATCTCTTGCTGTTGCATTGCAATACGCTCGGCATTCAGCCCATTGGCATAAAACGCGGATTGACTGTGGTCGGCCATGCCAAGGTATTCATAACCGAGGGATTTGCAGTATTCGGCCATCTCTCGCAGCGTATGCTTTCCGTCGCTATAAGTAGAGTGGTTGTGCAGAGGGCCTTTTAGGTCTTCAAATTCAAGTAATTCGGGCAAGTCGCCGGCTTTGGCGAGTTCAATTTCAAACTGGCCCTCCCGGAGTTCTTCGGGAATATAGGCCAATCCTGCTTCAGCATACGCTTCTTCCTCACTTTCGAATCTCTTACTTAAAAACACACTGGCGAGGGTTTGATTTTCATTAACGAGAGCTAATAAGTGAGGTCTGCTGCCTTTCCGCAAGAGTTTTTCCCGGACGAAAATCTCCTGTCGTAAAAGAAGGATGTCACATCGCAGGTTTGCTTCCTTGAGAAAACCTCCCCAGCGGTATGGGCTGGAAAGCGTCATGTCCTGCCTAAGCGACGGAATAGCTGCCAGCTTGGAGAAGGTGGCTTTGGGAGTATCAGTGGCAATCAAAATTTCCAGGTTGGAGATGATTTCTATCTTCCGTGCGAAATCACCCACGATGGACACATTTTCATTTCCCACGGCAGACTTCAATTGAGCCAACAGTTGATCCACCGCGGCTTCGATATCCGCATAGAGCCATTTGCCTTTGTTGTTGTCTATGTATTCCAAGGCTTCGATGATGCTCTGCTGGGTTTTCTCACCAAATCCCTTCAACTTAGCCACCTGACCGGATTGGCAGGCCTCCATAAGCTCATGGGTAGAGGTAATGTTGAGTTCCTGCCAGAGTACTTTGATCTTTTTTGGCCCCAGTCCTTTTATGGTCAGTACTTCGAGTAATCCCTCCGGTGTTTTTTCCAAGAGTTCACTGAGCAACTTGTGCGTGCCTGTTTGGACCACTTCCAAAATCGCCTCCGCAATGCTTTTCCCAATACCGTTAATTGCCTGCAGTTTGTTGGAATCAAGTGCCGCAAGCGGGGGAGCATCCCGCTCAAGGGTAATAAGTGCAGATTGAAAACTTCTGATTTTAAAAATGTTCTCCTCATGGAGTTCCATGAGCTGAATAGTGAGCTTGAGCGTTTGTGTGATTTGCTTGTTATCCAAGATTTCTTGCGTTTCTTAAGTTCTAAACACAAATGTCCGTAATATTTGTTTTAAAATAAAATCATTCCCCTTATCTTATGCAGGTCAATGGAAAACGATGCATGAGGAGTGAATCGGATACTTTAGTTGGTAATTTCATGAGGTTAATCAAATCGGTCGAAAAGTAATACAATAAGCGCATGAATTATTGGTTGGTAAAAACAGAGCCGGAAAGTTATTCCTTGGAAGATCTTGAGGCGAAAGGTGAAGAGATCTGGGACGGTGTCCGAAACTACCAAGCCAGGAATTTCATGGAAAAAATGAATCCTGGAGACCTGGTTTTTGTTTACCACAGTGGCAAGCAAAAGTCCATGGTGGGATTGGCGGAAGTTTCCTCAACACCCTTCCCCGATCCCAAGGCAAAGGAGGATGAAAAATGGCTGGCTGTTCACCTCACCTATATGCAACACTTGGTTAACCCATTACCACTTGCCGCCATCAAAGCTTCCCCCGACCTCCAAAACCTTCTTTTGCTTAAACAATCTAGGCTGTCCGTCATGTCTATAGACCCTCTTGATGCAGCTCTGTTACTTAAAATGACACGTTCATGAAAAACCACATTCTGTGTACTTTCTTACTGCTTTATGGCTTTGTGGGCTATACATCAGGCCAAGTTCAATTTACCCAGCGGATGGAGGTAGAAACAAGTTGGTACGATGATGACTTTATCGTCATGCCCAGAAATGAAGGCTTTGTTGCCTTTCGTGTAATTGCGGACAAGTTTCAGGGAAGAGTAAATACCTTCCAATACGTTTTGGGAGATTTTCAGTTAGGTAATGCAGATCCATTCCTATTTTCTTTGAAGGAGAATTCAGAGCTGTTGGGTTTTGATCTGGATAGGGATTATCTCTATGTGTTGTTTCAGAAAGGGCCTGCATTCAATAACGAACGCTTCATCTACGAAATAAACCTGGTTACAAAGCAAGTTTCGGAAGTATCCATGAACAGTTTATTGAATGCTGAATTGCAGGATTTTTTGGTGTTCAACCGTAAAGCGGTCTTTATGGGCACCTACGAATACCGGCCCGTAATCCAAGTGTTTGATTTGGCTACCACGGATGTGATCACGGTGCCGGGCGTATTTGAAAAAGATGCCAATATCCTTCAGTTAAGAAAGGATCCGGAGTTGAATGTCTTCGATGTGCTGATGAGTAGGAGGGATTTTTTCAAAAAGAAAATAGTGACCATCCTGACTTATGATACCAACGGCAACAAGTTGAGGGAAGTAAAAATTGAAAATTTGGCTGATCCATCCATGGAAATTGTGGAAGGCGTCTTGACTTCTTCCCAAGACTACAAACAAGCCTTGATTGGGCCATACGGCCTTCGTAGGAAGGAGGCTTATCAGGGCATTTATTTTACGAAAATCAATGAGTTTGGAGAGTACACCAACAATTTTTATACCCTGGCGGATTTCCCGAATTTCTTCAATTACCTGCCGGAAAAAACACGAGAAAGACGGTTAAAATCCTTGGAAAAGGATCTGGAAAGGGGAAAAAACACACCCATAAGGAATGTGGTAGTGACTCGGGAAGTTTTGGATTTGGGAGGTTCTTTCTTGGTATACAATGACCTGTTTGTTTCCTCTTCAACACGCTACATACCCAGAGATGGGATGTATGCGAATAGTTTTTACCGCATGAATCCCATGATGGGAGGAGGATATGGCGGTTTATATAACCCGCTCTTTATGGATCCCCGCTTTCGGACTACCCAGGTCACCGAGCAGTATAAGTTTTTGTCAGCGCAGTTTTTGCTGATCGATAAGGACGGCGATATCCTTTGGGACAACGCCCTTTCTTTGAATAATTATGACAAATCAGATCCCGGGAAGTTTGGGGAAACCAGTTTTGACGGGACCAATTTGTTCTTCATGTACCTGGATGGCATGCAGTTGATGCTTAGCCAATTTAGGGCAGGAGAACTCGTTCGGGAGCATGAACCCTACGAACTGGAACTGATCAATGAAAACGAGCGAATACGTGAAACGAAAGAGTCCAGCCTGCAATTGATGTGGTGGTACGAAAATTATTACCTGCTTACAGGCAAGCAAAAAGTAAGGTATCAGGATCAGGACGGGAAGGAACAAACTCGGGATGTGAATTTCTTCACCAAAATTAAAGTGGAGGATTTGATCTAGTCTGCCCTGTGGCTGGGGATAATTTTTTATATTTGCAACCAAATTTTGGTTATGCAGAAAAGACTTGTCCTCGATCAAACCCAAATCAACATCACTATCAGCAGGTTTTGCTATCAGCTGATAGAAAACCACGATGAATTTGAGAATACGGCATTGTTGGGATTACAGCCGCGGGGTTCGTTGGTTTTGGACCGGATAGTCCGGCGGCTTAAGGAAATTTCAGGTATTTCCATCCCTTTCGGATATTTGGATGCCACCTTCCACCGGGATGATTTTAGGAGAAGGGAGTTGCCACTGAGGGCCAACGAGACCAAAATAGATTTTTTGATTGAGAATAAAAAAGTAATTCTGGTCGATGATGTGATCTACAAGGGTCGCTCTATCCGGGCGGCGATGGATGCCATGATCGCCTTTGGGAGGCCTCAAAAAGTAGAACTTATGGTTCTAATTGACCGCAAATACACACGGGATTTCCCGATCAAGCCTGATTATTGCGGTCGCCAGGTCAACACCTTGGAGAGCCAATATGTCAGCGTAGAATGGCAAGGCCAGGGCTTTGAGGAAGACGCAATTTGGATCACAGAAAAGTCCCCAAGCAAATAGCCATGCAACAACTCAGCACCAAACACCTTTTAGGAATCAAAGACATATCCGTGGCAGACATTGAGCTGATTTTTGATACAGCGGACAACTTCAAAGATGTTTTGAACAGACCCATCAAAAAGGTGCCTTCCCTGAGAGACATCACCATTGCCAACGTTTTTTTTGAAAACTCCACCCGTACAAGGCTATCTTTTGAACTGGCCGAAAAGCGACTTTCTGCCGATGTGATTAATTTTTCCTCCGGCAACAGCTCGGTAAAAAAAGGTGAGACGTTAATAGATACGGTTAACAATATACTGGCTATGAAAGTGGACATGGTGGTCATGCGGCACAGCAGCCCCGGGGCACCGCATTTTTTATCCAAAAACATCAAAGCCAATATTGTCAATGCCGGGGACGGTACGCATGAACACCCAACCCAGGCACTTTTGGATGCCTTTTCCATTCGGGAAAAACTCGGCGATGTGGCGGGTAAAAAAGTAGCCATCATCGGAGATATCCTGCATTCCAGGGTCGCCTTATCCAATATTTTCTGTCTTCAAAAACTGGGTGCTGAGGTCATGGTCTGTGGTCCTATCACCCTTATCCCCAGACATATCGCAAGCTTAGGGGTGAAAGTTGAGCTCGATGTCAAGAAGGCTCTTGCCTGGTGCGATGTGGCCAACGTACTCCGTATTCAGCTAGAACGCCAGCAGATCAAGTATTTTCCATCGCTTCGTGAATATTCCCTTTACTATGGGGTAAATAAAAAAATGCTTGACCAACTCGACAAACCCGTCGTCATCATGCATCCCGGCCCGATCAACCGCGGGGTGGAATTGAATTCCGATGTGGCCGATTCGGAGCATTCCATTATCCTGCAACAGGTAGAAAACGGGGTGGCTATCCGGATGGCTGTGCTATACCTATTGGCAGCAGTGAAATAGACAGGAAATTGGTAATTGGCACCTATTACCTGTTTTGTTTTGTAATTTGACAGGTATTGAGGTATCTATCGGTAATGAAGCGGGTATTTTTTTGTAAATTGCCACTTCTTTCATCACAGCGACATGATATACAACAGCATAATAGATACCATAGGAAATACACCACTTGTACGGCTGAATAAGCTCAATGCGGGCATAAAGGGAGAGATTCTGGTAAAAGTGGAATACTTCAACCCAGGCAATTCCATGAAAGACCGCATGGCCATAAGGATGGTGGTGGATGCGGAAAAGGCTGGTTTGCTAAAACCTGGGGGTACCATCATCGAAGGAACAAGCGGTAATACGGGAATGGGTCTTGCCCTTGCGGGCATAGCCAAAGGTTATAAATGCATCTTTACCATGGCTGACAAGCAGTCCAAGGAAAAGATTGATATTCTGAGAGCAGTGGGAGCGGAAGTGATCGTCTGCCCAACCAATGTCGCTCCCGACGATCCCCGTTCCTATTATTCTGTGGCTAAAAAACTGAACCAAGATATCCCCAACTCCTACTATCCCAACCAGTATGACAACCTGTCGAACTGGAAAGCCCACTATGAGACCACCGGTCCGGAAATTTGGCGGGACACGGAAGGCAAAGTAACTCATTTTGCAGCGGGGGTTGGCACAGGAGGCTCCATGTCCGGTACGGCCAAGTACCTAAAAGAGCAAAACGGAGGAGTGGTTTCGATAGGCATTGACACCTATGGATCCGTATTTAAAAAATACAAAGAAACGGGGATTTTTGACGAAAATGAAGTTTACCCTTACCTCACCGAGGGAATAGGAGAAGATATTTTACCCAAGAATGTGGACTTTGACTTGATAGATCATTTTATTAAAGTCACCGACAAGGATGCTGCTGTGATGACCAGAAAGCTATCACGCGAGGAGGGCCTCTTTGTAGGCTGGTCTTGCGG
>JBBQXZ010000166.1:0-10616 GCA_038209145.1 Cytophagales bacterium
GAATTGAAGTTGAGCTCCGGATTGATGTTCTCTCGCTTTTTCAATATTTTCACAAACACTTCGTGGTAAATATTCTCCGCCTCCTGTTCATCCTTTACAATGGAGATACTAAACCGAATTACCGGAACCCGGTAATACTGATAAATTTTTTCGAAGGCTTTGTTATCACCCATCCGAAAATCTTCCAATAAACTTTTGTCAGGCTGTTCCATAAACTATAGATTTGGTATTCCATTATGTAGCCGCAAGCCCAATCTTTGTCTCTTACCTATCAGAAAGGGAGTGCGCTAATAATTTTATGAATATCCAATTTTTATGAAAAAAAATCTGCGCAAATCACGTATAATAATCTTCAATTTGCGAAAGAACCCATTTACCTCTCCCTTGAAAATGAATAGCTTATAAAAAAGACCGCAAAAAAATTATAAAAAATTAAAGATCAAAGCTTAATTTTGCCATAAAATTAAATAATTGTTAATACAACTGAACGAATGTTAAAAATTTTTCATATTTGATTTAAAATTTATTATTTTTAACACATAAAAACTATTTCGTATTTTAAGGCAAGCTTAATAAAATTATATTTTGATAAAAATTAGACTTGACATCCGGTCTGTTTAATTTGGCAACCTATGAATCATAACCTTGATGTCTCAACAACAAACTAATTTACAAGACATTATGCGCGGTATTGTACCAACGATCCAGCTTCTGGGTGGATTCATGAGGAAATTTTCGAGTGTTTAAATCAAAACTTGACTAGCGCTATTGGGATCTAGAGCTTACATCTATCGAAAATTCACCGAATTAGTTGGCAAAACCTGAATAATGCTGCTTGAATTCCCACTTTTGTCGAATGCCTTAAGCTTTACATCCGCCTCAACCGAAAAAGGTTCATCAAATAAAGGCGCATCGCTATCGGGTTCGGTTCCATCTAATGTGTAGCGAATTTCAAGCCCTGGGAACTCAACATTCGCATAAAGCATCCCATTTTCTATCTTGGCACCCGGAGGGGCTATTCGATAGTTATAACCGTCATTCCATTTCGCCAACTTGGGGTATTCACGTTGGGCTATGGCATTGGCAAACACATTCCAACCTTCCTGAATACGTGAATTCCTGAGAGGCACGTTGTTTTCATTTTCCCATGACCTTTCTTTCGCCCATCCGCTTTCAGCAAAGCCGATAATCTTTGGAAAGGTGTAGTACTCTACCATCTCACGGCCTTTGATGGTCTCACTCCATAACTGAGCCTGAACACCTATGATGTTTTTCTTTGCATCCGGCCTGATTTGCACCATGCCCTTAGAGGCTTCTTCCGTATCAATCTGCGCTCCCATGGAGGTCTTAAATGTAGTTTTAAACCAATCAAAGGGAGCAAATGCCCAAGCACTTTTGGTATTGACAAACCCTGCCCAATACAAGCCGGGTTCTTTGGGATCATTGGTATAGGCAAGATCGAAATAAAAGTTTGAAACGTTGCAGAGTACCACCTCATAGCCGGCATTGGCCAGCTGATAGCCTAAGTCAGGGTAGTCGAACATATTGTTCCATATATAAGGTATTACTTTCTTGCCAACAAACTCCGGATTGGGCACATAACTTCCCTCGGTTGTCTTTTTCAGGGCCATCTCCTCCCATACATGCACTTCTACATTCAATTTCTCCAGTCTCTTGAGCAATTCACGGAAAAAATAGGCCTGCAAATTTTTTGGATCGTCAATATCCGGCAACTGCTTCAGCAGTTCGGCAGCCATGGGGGATGCTGTCCAGGCTCCTTCAGGTACCTCGTCCCCGCCGGCGTGAATCTTGGTCAATGTCAATCCGGCTTCCTGGTACATCTTGGCGATTTCATCCATTACTTTTTCATAAAAGCGGTACGTAGATTCTCTGGCTACTGACACCGTATTGTCTCTAAAAGCCTGCGCAGAAAGGTACACCGAGGTATCATCCGGATCGATCAAGCGGTATTCGTTCGCCGCCTCCTCGTTGCCCTCCTTCATGTATTTTTCATACCTTGCTTCCATGGCCCTTATCGCCGCTCGGGCATGCGCTGGAAAGTTAAGCTCGGGAATAATGGTAATGTGTCGCTTTTTAGCATACGTCAATATCTCTATAAAATCCTCCCGACTATAAAACCCACTGCCATTCTTACCCTCCATGTATGGAAAAGGCCCGGAACCGTAGGCCGGATGCAATGCGGGTACATTCATATCCGACACATGCTGACGCTGTCCACCCACTTGGGTAAGTTCGGGCAGCCCATCGATTTCCAACCGCCACCCCTCATCCTCTGTGGTATAAAAAAGAAAATGGTTGAGCTTATAATGGGCCATCATATCAAGCATGCGAAGAATGGTCTCTTTGCTTTGAAAGTTGCGGCTTACATCCAGGTGCAGGCTCCGAAAGTGAAACCTGGGGGAATCTTTCACACTTACCCGTGGAATCTGTAGGGGTAAGGCTGGATTCAGGTAGGCGTCAGGACCCAATAGTGCCAAGAGACTCTGCACCCCATAAAACACACCACCTTGGTCTGCGCCCATTATCGATATTCCACTTTCACCGACCATTAACTCATAAGCTTCCGTTGATTTTCCTCCAACTTGTACATTACCTAAGCTGAGGTAGATGACTGCGTCTGCCATTTCCCCTTCCTTGGTGCCAAAGGAAGTTCCGGTCAACTCGCTCAACTTATCACTCAGATAAGTTGCCTCACTCTCCAGCCCTTTATCATAATAAATGTCCAGCCCACCCTGTAGTGAGAAAGTACCTACGCCCCTTTGCAATTCATAAGGCGTGGGTAGAATCAAATTCAGCTGCTCCTCAGGAACCAATTTCATGGCTGAAAAATCCTCGTACCACTTAGCCGGTGAGGAGGGGATTTCATTCTCCATCTCCCCTCTAAGCAGTTGAGCCTCGCCCGTAAAGGGTTTTACTGAAAAATTGGAGAAGGGAATAATTTCTACTTCTTCTCCCTGCTCGTTGTAAAGCACAAAGTACAGGCCCATGGGAGCATCTGACTCCTTAATGACTCCTTCGGTACCTCTATATGTTATGCTTAATAGTTCTCCTTGTGGCAACTTAAAACCGGTGCCTGGAGTCAGTGAATACCAGTCTCCGTTGATATGGGTGATTTTGGCAATTGAATCGTCAGAATAAGGTAAGATGGGGCGGGGGGACATGTTGAAAAAAAGCTTCCATCCGGTATTGCCCAACTCCTTACCTGAGTTATTTTCGAACGTAAATTTGGCCTCAAACTGCCTACTTTCTCCCAAAAAATTGCTGACTAGCTCCCAAGAAATATGCATGTTGTCTAGCTGGTTTTCCCACGAAGGAGATTGTTGACATCCAGAAGAAAAAATCAAAGATAGGACAGTCAGAAATCCGATACATATTTTGCGCATAAATCAGTCTTTTTAAATAGCCTTAATAATACGGATGCCAGTAATAAAGAGACTATCAACCAGTATAAAAAAACTTATGACAGCACAAAATACCCGCCTAATCTCTCTTGATGCCATGAGGGGGTTCACCATAGCGGCTATGATTTTGGTCAATTATCCGGGAACTTGGGACCATGTATATGCTCCATTATTACATGCCAAATGGAACGGAATCACCATAACGGACTTTATATATCCGTTCTTTTTGTTTATCGTGGGTGCTTCAATAGCGTTTGCCTATACCAAAAGATTACAGATGGGCGCTCCAAAAGGAGCCATGTACCAAAAAATCGTTACCCGGTCCATAAAGATTTTTGTGGTAGGCATATTTTTAAATCTCATCCCCTACTTCGACTTTTCAGACATGCGCATTGCGGGGGTATTGCAGCGTATCGCCATTGTTTTCCTGGCTTGTGCCTTTTTGTTTCTAAACACCAAATGGAAAACGCAGGCGATTTTGGGTGCCGGGATACTCGTCTTCTACTGGCTGGCCATGACCTTAATCCCTACCCCGGGAGTCGGTACGCCTATGCTTGAACCCGGTGTAAACCTTGCGGCTTGGATAGACACCTATATACTTCCCGGCAAAATGTGGGAAGGCACCTGGGATCCCGAAGGATTCTTCAGCACCCTGCCTGCCATTGTAACAGGAATCTTGGGCTTACTGGCCGGACAAATTCTCCTTAGCCCCAAAACACCCAACGAAAAAGCCAACTACCTGATGGCTGTCGGTGTTCCCTTAATCTTATTGGGATTGCTTTGGAACCTGACGTTCCCCATCAACAAACACTTGTGGACCAGTTCATTTGCCTTGGTTACGGGAGGTGCCGGATTTGTCGTTTTGGGTGCCACTTACTTTTTGGTCGATATTCTTGGCAAGCAAAGAGGCACCTCAGTAGGTATCATCTTCGGAGCCAATGCCATTACGGTATATGTATTGGCAGATATCTTTTCCCTCATATTTTATAATGACAGCCTTTTTGGAGGCTTAAACAATCAGTTTTTGGCAGTGCTGACCGGGGTTGGGTTTTCTGTAAAATTTGCGAGCATGTGTTACGCCATTTTATTTGTTGCCCTAAACTTTATTCCGGCCTATATCCTGTTTAAGAAAAAAATCTTCATTAAACTCTAACTGCATTCGCATGACACGTTCTCTCCAGGCATTGATCTTCCTTTCCCGATTATTTCTCCCAGTGGCGCTTTTGTCACCGCACTTTGCCAGTGCGCAAACAGGAAGCATTCACGAGCCTGTAAGGTATGTGGGAGGAATGACCATTGATCCAGCACTGCATGAAGGACTGCTGCGTTATGCCATGGGCGTAGAAAGCAGGCAAACACTTCGGGTAAACCTGACAAAACCAGAACTGGCAGATGACCACGGCTGGACGTATAACCACGCCTCCAGCCTGGCTTACTGGGAAGGGAAATTTTACCAGCAATACCTTAGCAATCCGGTTGACGAGCATATCTCACCCGGCCAAACCCTACTTCTCAGTTCTCCCGATGGAAGAAACTGGACCAAACCGACGGTAATCTTCCCGCCCTATGTAGCTCCTGAAGGAGTTAAGGTTCCAGAAGGATACACGGGTTATATGATGCATCAGCGTATGGGATTTTATGTGGCGCCCAATGGACGGTTGCTTACCCTGGCCTTTTATGCCCATGCCGAGGACCCTTTTTTGGAAGGGGGAATCGGACGGGTAGTCCGTGAAATATACAAAGGCGGCACAGTTGGCCCTATTTATTTTATCCGTTACAGCACCCATACGGATTGGAACGAATCCAATACCAGCTATCCATTTTTTACCGCTTCCAAGGATAAAGGCTTTCTGGAAGCCTGTCAGGCTTTGCTTCAGGACCGATTGGTCACTTTGCAATGGCGGGACGAAGACATGGGATTGGATGGCTTTTATGATGGAGACGAATATGGCGGATCGGCCTTTTCATACTATAAACGTAAAGACGGAAATATGGTGGGACTCTGGAAAAGGTCACAAGCAGCCCTTTCTTCAGACGGCGGCAGAAGCTTTTCCAAGTCCATAAAGGTTCCTACCCTGACCATGGCTGGCGGTAAAGTCTGGGGTCAGCAAACTCCGGACAACCGCTATGCCTTGGTCTATAATCCAATAGATATTGATGAATACCGCTATCCGCTGATAACGGTAACGGGTGATGACGGGATTATTTTTGATGACATGGTATTGGTGCAGGGAGAGGTTCCCCCAAGGAGATATTTCGGCAGGTGGAAAGATTTCGGCCCCTGCTACGTCCGGGGAATCGTCCCGGGTAACGGAACTCCTCCCGGGAATGACATGTGGCTCACCTACAGCATGAACAAGGAAGACATGTGGGTAAGCCGCGTTCCAGTGCCTGTAAAACACGCCGTAAAGGGTGCCATTCACGACCACTTTGACAACCTTGAGTTAGGAGGAAAGGTGTCTGAATGGAACATTTATGTACCCCTTTGGGCACCCGTAACACTGGTGGAAAGTCCAGGACAATCCGGACACGCTCTGGAACTTAAAGACGAGGACCCTTATGACTATGCCCGCGCCATCCGTATTTTTGAGGAAAGCACCGAATCTTCCATTTCCTTCAAATTGTTTGTACCAAATGAAAATGCTGGAATGCTGGAAGTAGACGTGGTAGATCAATATGGAAACAGGCCTGTAAGGATAAGGTTTGACGAAAAAGGCAAACTAATCGCCCAGGATGGAGCTGTCGAAAAGACCCTTTCCAATTACCAAAAAGGAACCTGGCATACAATTACCCTTGACATGGATGCATCCTATTTTGGGCACTTTACTTTCTCACTGAATGGCGAAAAGCTTCTGGAAAAGGCGGCCTTGGCAGAAGGGGTCAAATCAGTGGAGCGCTTATCTTTCCGGACTGGTCCATATCGGGATTTGCCCAACCGCAAAACTCCAAACGAAGATCCCGAACCCCCACTTCCCGGGGCAGACGACAAGGTACCCTTGGGTATATTTCTTATAGATGATGTAAAAATTTCCGGGAACTGATTGTAAAAAGGTATCTACCACCCCAATAAAAAATCCCGAAGCACAGTCACTTTCTCGTGACGTTGGTACCAGTCGTTATAGACAAAAGAAAGCTTGCGGATGGTAGAGACTCCGAAATCCAATTCGCCGTTTGCCGATACCAATTCTTCCATTTTGATGGGCTCCCGGATAGGTGCCTTGAATCGGACAACGGTACTGTGGGCTGTGCGCAACACATACCTCCTGTCCAGCGATTGTTCCAAGGGTACTTTCGGAAATTCATTTCGCAAATTCTCTCTTAATTGATGTAAGGTCCTGTCCAACGGATACCCTTTGACGATAATGCAGGAAGGCGAAAAGATTACCCCGCAAAAAACTACCCCAAAACTCCGCAGGTCCCGTAAGCAGCGACCAATAAGCTGTATATAAGCTTGAGGATCAATTTTGTCCAAAAGAAACCCATCATAACAGGAAATAATAGGCATCACCGTGATATGTATATCTTGATTCCCGTAGAAATAATGGTCGGAGGCTAATCGGCTAACTTGGCTGAGGAATTCCTGAATCTTTTCCAATACGGGCTTCTCAGGCCGAAACAACAGTGTCAATCCCCGACGGGAATCGGAGGCATCGTCAATGAGTGGATCAAATTCAAACCCCGTAGATTGGATTTGGTTCAGGGCTTGGCGATGCAGCATGTCATAATGCGGCTGCAAATCACGGAAATTATCCTTTGTCCTCAAATTTTCTAAAGATCAGAAACAGAAATTCATGAACTTCTTCCGAGTCGATATCCCAATTCAAAACTGGCAAAAAGGTGTCGTTTAACAACGCTACCGCATCAAAAAAGCTTTCACTGGAATCCAACTTGGCCAATGCCTCATTCAGGTGTTCCGGATTGCCGGCGAAGAGTTTTCGGGTAAACATAAACCGCTGGTTGATTCCGATATCCTCTGCAAGTTTTCGCACACTTCCCCTTACAAACCCGTATTCGTCCTTTTCAAATCTTTCCCATGCCAATCCGGGATCAATTGCATTGTCCCCTGCCCGGATTGACCTAGGCGCTTCTTCGTAGACCGGTGTTTGTACCACCCGGGAAGAGCCAATCTTCAATTCGGGAAGTGGTCTATAGGTGGGAGCCTCTTCTTTCGCATCCTCCCGTTGGCGGGGAAATAGCTTTTCTCTCAACAGTGGATTCACCTCCTGAAGGGGCTTGAGCAGTTTATCCGCCGATTCGAGCTTTCCATTATATTCAAGCATCAGCTCATCAAAAGCCATGGACAAACTCTCCGGAATTGTGAATTTTTCAGTAGTGTTCACAAAAGCGTCCCAAAGTGCTGCGTGCCATTTGATGTATTTTTTGTTTTCTTTGAAATATTGCTCCAAATCCAACCCCGCACTATATTCAAATTCATGTTCCAAAAATCCCACCGGATCAACTGCAAGGGTAATAGAATCCTCCACAGCTTGCCGAAGAAGCGGTTCAAAATGGGATCGATCTATTTTTATTGCGCTGGAAAGTACATTCATGAAATCTTGGAGTACAGCCTCCACCCTCGGATCTGAATAATCAAAATAGGGATTCCCCCTCAGCGCTTCCAACTCTGTCTGCCAAGCCATGAACAATGATTTGATTATCATGAGATTTACCTGCTTGCTTGGTGTCAGTTGCATGATGTCTTCGCCTACTATATGCCGCCTCGTATCAAAATAAGCCGAACAAATCTTTTTGGTAAATTGTAGGGAATATTCTTTTAGGTAACTTTGATCAATACTCTGACTCATTTTCGTTATATTTCAATGATGGTGTAAACTACCAACTGGACAATCCCCATGCCAAGCATGGGTGATGACTCGGAATTGAAAGTAAAGTTATTGAATAATTCTTAACATTATCCAACCCGTCCGCATTAAGGGAAAACAGCACCTACATGTTTATTGAACCTTCACTGGGAAAAACCAGAAACCTAGAAAAAAAAGGGCAGATCGAGGTCATCTGTGGCTCCATGTTTTCGGGAAAGACAGAAGAACTCATTCGGCGTCTTAACAGAGCACTGATTGCCAGGCAGCAGGTGGAGATTTTCAAGCCTGTACTGGATACCCGGTACCATGAGGAACAGGTAGTTTCCCACAATGCGAATGCTATCCGCTCTACACCTGTGAATTTTGCCGAGGACATTCTACTGTTGGCAGGTAACTGTGACGTGGTGGGTATTGACGAGGTTCAGTTTTTTGACGAGCAGATTGTCCGGGTGGTTGGAAATTTGGCACGTTCCGGCAAGCGGGTCATTTTGGCTGGATTGGACATGGACTTTGAAGGCAACCCTTTTGGCCCCATGCCCCTCCTGATGGCTATGGCCGAGTATGTTACCAAGGTGCATGCCATCTGCATGCAGTGCGGGGACCTGGCAGCGTTCAGTTTCAGATTGTCTTCAGATAGGGGAAAAGTTGTATTGGGTGAAAAAGAATCGTATGAAGCCAGGTGCAGAAAATGTTTTTTTGATGGTCGTCCCTAAATACTTTTTTGGATGCTTGCTCACCCTATCCACACTGAACTTTAGTCAGGCACAGGGAGATATTGCCGTGGGCAGTTGGCGGTTTCACCTTTCTCACCAGCAGATCCGACAGGTGGCAGGGTCGGATAATACGGTTTTCGCTTTAGGGGAGAATAGCTTGTTTTATTTCTCCACAATGGAACCTACTCCAAAAGTGTTAAGTAAGTTAGATGGCCTCTACGGACATAATTTCGCATCCATTACCTTTGATGCTTCTACCAAAACACTGTTGATTACCTATACCGACGGCACGTTGGATTTGGTCAGCGAAAGCCGAATCCGACGTATCAATGACATCCGGACAAATTCCCTGATCACCAAAAAAACCATACACAACCTGAGGATCATCGATGGAATGGGCTGGTTAGCGGCGGACTTTGGCATCGCCCGGATAAATCTGACGGAAGGGTTTATCGAATCAGCCTATTTGAACCTCGGTCCCGGGGGAAGCCAGCTGCCGATCCTAGATGTAGCTATCATGGACACTCAGGTTTATGCCATCACTGAATCTGGCGTGATTCGGGCATACCGCTCGACAAACCTTGGCGATTTTAACCAATGGGAAAGCTTGGATCTGGGAAGCACAAGCTCCTTTATTCAAGTGGTTGCCCTGAAGGAGAGCCTTTTTTTCTTAGGCCGGGATCAACAGGTGTATCTGTGGAATTCCGGATCTTTAGACTGGGTGATGGGCACCATGGGCGTAGAAGAGCTCAAGCTATCAGGAGAAAGGATCAATTTTTCCATGGATAATTCCCTATATGCTTTGAACGCAAGCGGAAATTTGGAAATTATTTCTCCACAAATCAGCAGTGCATTTAATGACTTCCACATTACAGATCAGGATATTTTCTTGGCAACATCAGATAATGGCCTATATAAGCTGGGAGATACAGAACCCATCTTTCCCACAGGGCCTCCGAGTTCTCGGGTGCATTTTTCACAGCTTAACGAACAAACGGGAGCCTTTTTGGGAGAGCAGCCGAACACAGTCGAAGAATCAACCCAACGGCAACTGGGTATTTTTTCATTTGGAAATTGGGAAAACTGGGAAGCTCCTGAAAACATTCGAACCGTTGCCCATATCAACGGCATCAACTACATCGGCACCCAAAATGGATTATTCAGGCAGGCTGATGGTGTGATTTCCCCTCTCACCCATCCTTTGCTAAGCGATGGCGTGGAAATAGGAGCCATAGCCGGAGATCCAATGGGAAAAATATACATCGGCACCAACACGCCAACTCCACGCCTACTTATCGGAGAGAATCAAGATCAATTTTCCGCTTATGATATCGCTGGATTACAGGGCTTTGACAAAATCATTGTGGATAGATCCGGTAATTGCTGGATCCTGGAAGGTCTGCAAGGCGGAGGCAGATTATGGGTATTCAATCCGGAAAGTGGTCTAAACAGAACCTTTGGAACACAAATAAACAACGGTGCTTTGCCAGGGCAATGGGTCCGGGACATCTTTTTGGATAGTGAGCAAAATCTCTGGATAGCTACCAACCGGGGAATTGCCTACTTCTTCAATGCCCCCGGTATTGATGCCTCGGCAACGGTAAATGCGGTTTTGCCCATCTTTGAAAACCGACTAGCCTTGGCCAATATAGCCACCA
>JBBQXZ010000167.1:0-10506 GCA_038209145.1 Cytophagales bacterium
ACCCGGTTTATGGATTTTTTGTGTCCGTGAAAGAAGCTTCGGGAGAAATTATCGGCACAGCCATTTACTATTACCGGTATAGCACCTGGAAAGGAAAGCGGCTCTATCTGGAAGATTATATTGTCACCGAAGCCGAGCGGGACAAAGGCGCAGGCAAGCTGCTCTTTGAAAAAGTCATGGAGCAGTGTCTGGCAGACGGCTGTACCGGCATGATGTGGCAGGTACTCGACTGGAACGAACCTGCCATTCATTTTTATAAAAAATATGCCGCAGAATTTGAGGATGGCTGGATTAACTGCAATTTGCAGGCTTCCGAAATCCGTCAGCTGCTGGTGAAGTAGGCGTGGAAAAATGTTTTTGGTTGTTTAATCAAACCCATCTCACCTTTATCGTGTTATACTGCCTATGAGAGGCTTCAGATTTACCAAATTTATACCAGAAAAGGATCCGGATAAAAATACCTTCGAGCAACTGTTGGATGTTTTCCTTCAGCTCGTGACGATGACCGGTGGGGATGTGAGCGAAGCGCTTAGCTGGCTGACCAACCTGGACAAGCGGTATAACATGACCAATCCGGGTTACGGGATAGGGGATTTTATCGAAGACTTGAAGTCAAAGGGTTACCTGGATGAGAAAAATGCCAAAGGCGAACTGCGAGTCACCGGCAAGTCTGAGCAGACCATCCGAAAAAGTGCGTTGGAGGAAATTTTCGGCAAGTTGAAAAAAGGAAAAGGTGGACAGCACAAATCCACCCACACCGGACCGGGGGATGAAGTAGGTTCTGACCGAAGGCCTTTTCAGTTTGGAGACAACTTGGATCAGATCGCCCTTACTGATTCCCTGCGAAATGCTCAGATTAATCATGGCTTTAGCGGAGACTTCCTGCTGACGGAAGATGACCTGGAGGTGGTGGAAAAAGAGCTGAAAACCCAGACTTCCACCGTACTTATGATCGATATTTCCCACTCCATGATTCTGTATGGTGAGGATCGGATTACACCTGCCAAAAAAGTAGGTATGGCACTGGCTGAGCTGATTAAAACCCGTTACCCCAAGGACACCCTTGATGTGATTGTGTTTGGGAACGATGCCTGGCAGATTGAAATCAAAGATTTACCCTACCTGCAAGTAGGTCCCTACCATACCAACACCGTGGCAGGATTGGAGCTGGCCATGGATTTGCTGCGTCGCAGGAAAAATGCCAACAAGCAGATATTTATGATCACTGACGGCAAGCCCACTTGTCTTAAGGTGGGAATCAAATACTACAAAAACAGCTTTGGCATAGATAGCAAAATCCTAAAGGAAACCCTCAAGTTGGCGGCACAGTGCCGCCGGCTAAAAATTCCGGTGACTACCTTTATGATTGCTTCTGATCCCTATTTGAAGGAATTTGTCAAAGAATTTACCGCCGTCAATAACGGCAATGCCTACTACAGCAACCTAAAAGGCTTAGGTCATCTGATTTTCGAAGATTACAAAAAAAACCGAACGAAACGTTTTTAACCGATGGAATACACCCAACTGTCCAGCAAGGATTTACTACACATAAAAAATTTAGGCCAACTCAAAGCTTCGGGATATCAACCCAAATCAATTAAAGAAGAGCTCCGATCCAACCTGATCCAAAAGATAAAGAACAAAGAAAACGTTTTTGAAGGAATCTGGGGGTATGAAGATACGGTCATTCCGGACATAGAGCGGGCCATCCTTTCCAAACACAACATCAACCTATTGGGCCTGAGAGGTCAGGCAAAGACGCGTATTGCCAGGATGATGACCCAACTACTCGATGAATATGTTCCCGTGGTAGCCCATGCCGAATTGAACGATGATCCATTGGAACCGCTGTCCACCTTTGCAAAACAGTTAATCAAGGAAAAAGGAGACGAAACTCCCATCACCTGGTGGCATCGTAGTGACCGATATACCGAAAAACTCGCCACCCCGGATGTATCTGTGGCCGATCTGATCGGGGACGTGGATCCCATAAAGGCTGCCACCATGAAACTATCCTACAACGATGAGCGGGTAATACATTTTGGACTAGTACCGCGGTCCCACAGATCCATATTTGTAATTAATGAACTGCCGGATTTGCAGGCCCGTATTCAGGTAGCACTCTTCAATATCCTCCAAGAAGGGGACATTCAAATCCGTGGATTCAAATTAAGGTTGCCACTGGATATTCAGTTTGTCTTTACCGCAAACCCCGAAGACTATACCAACCGGGGCAGCATTGTCACCCCACTCAAGGACCGGATCGAAAGTCAGATCATCACCCACTATCCAAAGAGTATTGAGATTGGAAGAAAGATTACTGCCCAGGAGGCCCGCATCAAAAATCGGCCATTGGACAAAATACATGTGCCAGAATTGATGAAAGACTTGATCGAGCAGATTGCCATAGAGGCCCGACACAGTGAATATGTGGATGAAAAAAGTGGTGTATCGGCCCGATTGACAATCTCAGCCTATGAAAACCTGATTTCCTCTGCCGAACGCAGGCTATACCGGAATAATGAGTCTGAAACCGTTATTCGTATCGTGGACTTGATTGGAGTCATTCCGGCCATTACCGGAAAGGTTGAGCTGGTGTATGAAGGAGAGCAGGAAGGCGCAGGCTTGGTGGCCTATAACCTGATCGGCAAGGCGATTCGGACACTTTTTGTCAATTATTTCCCTTCACCTGAGCAGAAGAAAAAGAGTAAGGAAGCCAATCCCTATGTGTTGCCGTTATCTTGGTTTGGAGAGGGAAACACCATGGACCTGCTGACCACACAAAACGATAAAGATTATAAGATTGCCTTGCATGAGGTTCCCGGATTGGAGGGGGTAGTTACTGAATTTGTCAAAAACCTACCTGAGAAGGAAAAGGAATTCTTTATGGAGTTTGCCCTACATGGCCTTGCGGAATACAGTCAGCTAAGCAAAAAACTGCTCGATACTGGGATGCAGTTTAAAGATCTTTTCAGCAGCATGTTTGATATGGGTGCCGGGGGCGACTTGGAAGAAGATGAGGACGATGAAGGGTTTAATTAAATTCACCATCCAAAGGTAAATGGTTGGATCAGAACAAATAAATCCCCTTGGGATTATTTGTTCTGATCCAATTCATTGACTACCGTCAATGTATGGAAAATAAAGCAGAAGCAAACAGTAATCCGGATTACAAGTCTGGCTTACCTTACAAATCCCTCGAAACGGATAATTCCAATGCCCAAGCCGGTGAAAATCGGGTGGAAGAACCCTTTACAGAATATGGCACGTACACCTATGCCGATTACCTCAGCTGGGATATGGAGGCAATGGTAGAATTGATCAAAGGAAAGGTTTTTAGGCAGGCGGCAGCTCCTCGTAGGATCCATCAGGAAATCTCAGGAAAGGTTTTTTCCCCGTTATATCAATACTTGAAGGGAAATTCCTGCAAAGTGTATGCTGCACCTTTTGACGTCAGGCTTCCAGTAAAATCAAAAAAAAATGAGGATATTGATACGGTGGTTCAGCCGGATATCTGTGTCGTTTGTGACATGCAAAAGCTCGATGATTTGGGCTGTGTGGGAGCTCCGGATCTGATTGTGGAAATTCTATCTCCGGGTAATAACAGCAAGGAATTGCGGAATAAGTATGAGGTTTATGAAGAATCAGGGGTAAAGGAATACTGGATCATCCAACCAAACGAACAGACACTGGTGATTAATTTTTTAGACAAAGGTGTTTATGTCCCTTCCCGGCTTTTTACATTGGGAGATGTGGTGGAATCTAAATCGGTAATGGGCTTTAAGCTGGATCTGGATGAAGTTTTTGAGGAGTTTTAAGATTGAGGTATCGCGGTTTTTTGGAATAATAATAAAGAAGCGTTTCTGAAAGAATAAATATTATCCTTCTAAAACGCCTTTTCAAACTCAATAATACCTCCCGATCATCGGGTGATCCACTATGGTCCGGCGCAATGCTAAAGGATCAATAGTACCTGGGATCCGTTCATACACCTTACCTCCCGGTTCGATCAACAAGGTCAGCGGCAGACTTCCGTCCCATCCATTTTGTACCACTTCTATCGCCGCATATTTGTCCTCACTATTCACCAAATAATTGGAAGTAGCTGAATATTTATTTTTCAGGAATTTCAATACTTTTTCCTCGGCGTCGGGGCTGTCCAAACTGACCGAGACAAACTCAAAGTCCCGCTCTCCATACATGCGCTGCAGCTCTACAAACTCCGGGTACTCGATAATGCAGGGGCCACACCAGGTAGCCCAAAAGTTCACAAGCCGGAGCTTGTCACTGTCGTTTTCCAATAATTTGCCGAGTTCGTCTATCTCAATTTTACTTAGCGTCACCGGTGTCTTTTTCCAGTCTTCGTTGACTTTCAGTGTCCATTCGTTTTTCCAGCCCCACTTGATGGAGCATCCAAAGGCTGGGGTTACCGACAGGTCCCCAGCGAGGGCCTGTCCGGCAAGAGTTTGATCGATGGCATAGACCAGGTCTTCGGATTGGGCAGTACCGGGTTTTTCGGATTTATCTATTCTTCCCTGATAGGTGAGTCTTCTGTCTTTGTCAAAAACGAACACATGGGGGGTTGCCGTAGGACCATATAGCGTGGAAAAGTGATGCTCGTCTCCGTCGTAGAGGTAAGGATATTGATAATCCTTGTCTTTGGCCCGGATGATCATGGATTCAAAGTCATCATTGAGATCACTGTACCCCAGTTCTTCCGGTAGGACAGCAATAGGGCTATTGGGGGAGATTGCCACAAAATCAACTCCCTGGTCTCCGTATTTTTTGACCAAGTCGTTATAGCGGTCTTCATAGGCCTGTGCGGTGGGACAATGGTTGCAGGTAAAATTGATGACCAGTACCTCCCCGTCAAAATCGGCTAGGGTGTAATTTTTGCCATCGACACCCGGGAGGTTAAATTCAGGGGCTGAATCGCCGGGTTTGAGGACGGCGATGGGTTTTTCGGAAACAGCGATGGGATTGGGGATGAAGGTAGTGGAAGTACTTTCTTCGGTGTTTTTTTCATTACCAGTACACGCATACATGAAAAGTAATATCACTGACGTGCGAGCCAGAATTTGTGCTTGCCTGTAAATCGATTTATTTAGGTTCATAGTAGGTATTCCATATAGTTAAGACATTGAATTTAAAGAAATTATTGATAACAATAAAGTTTGCCAAAAAATTAGTAGTATCCGAACTTTGACTTTGTAACAAGAAAGCTGCTAAAAGTTATTGCAAATAAGCGGTTTCTGAGAATTTGGAGAAAAAGTTATGGGACGGAATCAAGCCTCCTCCACACTGAACTTGTCAATGCTGAAGAAAATGACGGATTGTTTCTCGTAAATTCGGCTTGCATTTGCCCGGATATTGATGTAACGCCCTTCATCGTCCATGATTTTAAGGAGTTGATGGTCGCCAAAATAGGTGGACTTGACCAGCTTGCCACTCATGGGCTGTGCTTCCTTCTTGCCAATAGACGCGTTTTCAGGACGAAAAGAGATGCGCACCTGACTTGAAAACAGTTTTGACCGCTCATCGGTAAGAAACCCGAATGTTGAATAAAAACCGTCATCGGTGGAGGTAGCCAGGATTTCATTTCTTTTCCCAAAAAAATTGGCCACATACCCATTCACGGGATATTCATATAGGTTTCTCGGGGTGTCAATTTGCTGTAAGTATCCCTTGTGCAAAATGGCGATGCGATCTGCCGTAGAAAGGGCATCCCTTGTATCATGGGTTACGAAAATAGCTGTTACCCCGGTTTTTTTAATGATCTGCCGAATCTCTTCCCTCACCTGATCTTTTAGTACAGCGTCCAAGTTGCTAAAGGGTTCATCCATCAGGAGAATGGCAGGACGGGGAGCGATGGCCCGGGCAAGTGCCACCCGCTGTTGCTGGCCACCGGAAAGTTGATGGGGATATTTTTTGAAATTTTCCGAAAGCCCGACCAGACTGAGGGTTTCTTTGGCTACTTTATCCGGATCGGGAATTTTACCCTTTAGTCCAAAATTGACATTTTCAAGTAAGTTGAGATGTGGGAAAAGGGCATAATCCTGAAAAACCATCCCCACATTTCGCTTGTTTGCCGGAACCGATTTTTTCCCTTCCACCACCTTGTTGCCTGCAAGGGAAATATACCCAGCATCAGGATGTTCCAATCCCGCAATTAGCCGCAACAGGGTAGTTTTACCGGATCCGCTTTCACCGACAAGGGACAAAATTTCTCCCTTCTCCACCTTAAAAGAGACGTTATTGACGGCAAATTGATCTGCTTGTGAATATTTTTTAGTGATGCCCTTAAGCTCTAATAGTGTCATCCATAAATACCTCTTTTCCTAAAACACCTTCCTACGGATCAGTCTGTTCAGGAAAATAATCGGTATAATTCCTGTCAGGATGATGATCAGCGATGCATTGGCCGATTCGGCTATCATTTCGTTGGTGGCCATATCAAAGGCCTTTGTCGCCAACGTCTGATAATTAAACGGTCTAAGAATCAAAGTTAAGGGTAATTCTTTTAAAACATCTACAAAAACAAGTAAGATGCCACTAAATAAGCTTGTTTTAATCATCGGAAGGTCAACTTTCCACAGGGTCTTACAAGTGCCTCTGCCCAGAAGACGGCTGGCTTCGTTGACATGGATACCGATTTTCTGAAAGCCGGCATCAATGGGATTGTATCCCACGGCCATAAAACGTACAAGATAGGCAAAGACTAAGGCAACAAGAGTACCCGATAAAACCAAACCTACATTCCTTCCGGTAAACCGATCCATGTACCAATGATCAAACCCCAGTAAGGGAATCATAATCCCAACGGCAATCACCGCACCCGGTATGGCATAGCCCAACGTGGAAATTTTGGTGATGTTTTTTAGCCATTTGAAAGGACTCAAGCGGAGACTGTATAACAAGACAACCGAAAAAACGGCTATGATCACTCCCGTCCCCGCAGCGAGGCCAAAGCTTCTGGCGATAAGTAAAATGAAATCTTTATCCACCACCTTGGCATAGGTGAGCAATGCCCATTGGATAAGCTGCAAAAAGGGCACAAAAAAACTAAAAAGGAACAAAACGGCAAAGAAGAGGCTTACCGCCCATTTTGCGGATCCGGTAAGGATAACACGGACCAATGGTTTTCCTGTCCCGGTGCCTTGCGAAAAACGGCGGTTTCCCCTTTGCAGGCTTTCGAGGTAAAGAATAACAAATACCAAGACAATCAGAATGGCCGCCAAATAAATGGCCGTAGCTGCATCCCCCATTGAAAACCAGGCCCGGAAGATGCCGGTGGTAAACGTTTGGACACCAAAGTACTTGACGGTACCGTAGTCATTGAGTACTTCCATGGAAGCCAGGGCAATACCACCCACAATTGCCGGACGGGCCATCGGCAGCGCTACCTTGAAGAAGGTATGCCAGTTCCCTTTACCCAACAAGGAAGAAGCTTCCTGCAGTGTTTTCGACTGTTGCAAAAATGAAGCCCGTGATAACAGAAAGACATATGGAAATAGCGTGATCGATAGTATAAATATCGCTCCCGGTAAATTCATTATATCCAGCAGGCTACCTGTCACTGCTATGTCCATGCTGTTCCTCAAAAAAGATTGAATGGGTCCGGCATAGTCCAGCAATCCAACATAGGTGTAAGCCATGATATATCCCGGAAATCCCAATGGAAGGATCAAAAGCCATTCAAAATATTTCCTTCCCGGAAACGAATAATTGGTAACCAGCCAAGCCGTAGATACCCCCAAAATAAATGTGAAGAAGGAAACACCAAGCAGGATCAACACAGTATTCTTAAAATATCCAAAAAGGAGGGTTTCTGCCAAGTGGTTCCAGCTACTTCCCGGTGGTTCGAAGATTTTGAAGAAAATCGTGAACAAAGGAGTAGCAATCAACAGCAGGATTAAGAGAGCTCCTGCCATCCAATAATTCCACCAATAAAAATGCTGCTTAGCTATTTGCAAGGATAATTGGGGTTATTTGGTAGGAGAATTAAAAACGAGGCAGACCCCAAAAGAGTACCTGCCGTTTACGCTGGGACACCAAGCTTATTTCCACTGGACCTGGTCAAAGATGACAACGGCAGCCCGGTTGTTTTTACCCAATTCGGACAGGTTGATGTCATCCGATTTGAAATCACCCCAAGAAGCCAACAAAGGCGATTTTGTTACATTGGGATTAACCGGGAACTCGTAATTGATATTGGACAGTAGATTTTGCGCCTCTTCCCCGCTCAGGTATTCGATGAGTTTGATGGCGTTGTCTTTATTGGGTGCATACGCAGTGACCCCGGCTCCCGACACGTTGATGTGCGTTCCCCGGTCATTTTGGTTGGGAAAGAAAACCGTGATCTGCTCGGCTGCCTTCACCTCCTCCGGGTTGGAATCATTCAGCATCAAGCCGATGTAGTAGCTGTTCACAATGGCCACATCGCCTTCTCCTGCTGCTATGGCTTTTACCTGATCCCGGTCCGAACCTTTTGGTTCTCTTGCCATATTGGCTAAGAGTCCCGCCGCCCATTCCTGAGCAGCTGTCTCACCGCTATGCGCAATGATGGAAGCCAGCAAGGATTGATTGTAAATATTTTCGGAAGACCTGGTCAAAATGCGGCCTTTCCACTTTTCGTCGGTAAGACTTTCATAACTGTCAAGTTCTTCCGGTGTAACGCGTTCGTTATGGAACGCCAAAATTCTTGCTCTATAAGTAAGCCCAAACCAATATCCATCAGGTTCTCTGAATTTTGTGGGGATATTTTGTGACAACGTTTCTGATACAATAGGCTGTAGCAATCCCTTTTCCTGCGCACGGTGAAGTCGTCCCGCATCCACCGTAATCAAGATGTCGGCAGGTGATCCTTGCCCTTCAAGTTCCAGCTTTTGAATCAATTCATCCGCACTGGCACTGACTACGTTTACCTTTATTCCCGTGGCTTCGGAAAATTTGTCAAACAACTGCTGGTCAGCTTCATAATGCCGGTGGGTGTAGACATTGACCACTTCTTCGTTTTTTGTTTCGCAGGACAAAAGACCTGCTATCATTCCAGTTAAAAGACTTATCGCTATGTACTTGTGCATGTTGTAAGGTGTGATTTTTCCCAAAACTAATCATTATTTAAATCAAATCTAAATAAAAGGAAAAAACATTTTATATTTGTTTTCGAGATTGAAATACGAAGACAGTACATCTTCTAGATGAACCAACCTATGACGATTCAGCAACTGGAATACATCATCGCAGTAGATAAATTTCGACATTTCGGACATGCGGCAGAGGCTTGTTTTGTCACCCAACCCACCCTAAGCGCGCAGATTAGCAAACTGGAAAGAGAGCTGGATGTCATACTTTTTGACCGGTCCAAGATGCCGGTCATACCCACCGAGACTGGCGAGATCCTTATCGCCCAGGCAAAGCGGGTGGTGATGGAAAGTAAAGCTATCTTCGAAACAATTGCACAATTGAAGGGAGATGTGGGAGGGGTGCTAAAACTGGGAATAATTCCTACACTGGCTCCCTATCTTTTACCCCTATTTATAAAAGGCTTCATTGACAAGTATCCCAATGTCCGATTGCAGGTGCAAGAAATGGTCACAGAGGATATTTTGAAAAAACTGAAAAATGATGAATTGGACTTGGGTATCGTGGTCACTCCGTTAGAAGAGTCTGGGATTGAGGAAAAATCCATTTTTTATGAAAAGTTTTATGCCTACCTCTCCAAAAACCACCCGCTTCTCAAAAAGGAATCTGTAAAAATCGCAGACATTTTGGGAGAGGATTTATGGGTGCTGCAACAGGGGCATTGCTTTCGGGACCAGGTACTTTCCTTATGCGATCAGAGCAAATTCAAACGGTTAAACTTCCAATACGAAAGCGGTTCTCTTGAAGGGTTAAAAAACTTGGTGAACCGGTACGAGGGGATCACATTACTTCCCGAGCTCGCCACTTTTGGGCTTTCACAAGAAGAAAAATACCGGCTTAGGCCGTTTGAAGGGGAACAGCCCATTCGTGAGGTTAGCTTGGTGTTGACGAGGAGTTATCTGAAAAAGCGGCAGGTTGAACTTCTCTACCAGGAGATCACAGCCGCTATCCCAGCATCTATGATTTCAAAAAATCACGGCAAAGTGGTAAAATTCAAATAACCGGTAGATTTTGGGTAAAATGACTTAATTTTGACCTGAAACCATAATTACTCCAAATGTCAGTAAAAACCTATATCGATACCAATAAAGATCGCTTTCTTAACGAACTGCTGGATTTACTCCGAATCCCATCCGTCAGTGCCGACCCCAAATATAAGGCTGACGTGCATCTGGCGGCGGCCTTTGTTAAGGAGAGCCTGGAAAAAGCCGGAGTCGATAAAGCCGAGATCTGCCCAACAGCCGGATATCCCATCGTTTATGGAGAAAAGATCATCGATCCCAATGCGCCCACAGTTTTGATTTACGGCCATTATGACGTGCAGCCTGCTGATCCGTACGAATTATGGGATTCACCTCCCTT
>JBBQXZ010000168.1:0-10392 GCA_038209145.1 Cytophagales bacterium
GGATAAGGGCTATTTTGAAGGGAAGACCATCGAGCAGGCAAATACCACCAATTTTGACGTCATTCTTCCGATGTTTAAGACAGCCAGGAAAAGAAAAATCACAACATCAAAAGAGCTACACTACATGAACAGGGTGTACAAATTGATGGCTAAGCCTATTTTTTCTGATCAGGGATTGGAATATTTTTTGGGAATTATCCAGGATATTTCTGAAGAGTACCACATCAAGAAAGCACTTGAAAAAAGTGAACTGAAATATAGGAACTTGGTAGAGGAATCCACAGAACTCATCTTTTCCATAAACGCATCAATGGAACTGACCTACGTGTCACCCAATATCAAACAGTTTTTGGATTACGAAACCCACGAATTTACGAGTGGCGGATTTGTTGACTTTTTACACCCGGATGATCGCAAAGCATTGGCGGATTTTCGAGAACAACCGATCGGGTATTTTGAGCAACATCCCTCCTTTGAGTGCAGAATGAAGCATAAAGACGGTACTTTTCGGATTTTTAGTTCCAACGGTAAATTAATCAAAGACGAGGAGGGTAAAATCCGATATTATTTGGGGATTGCACGGGATATTACCAAGCTAAAGGAAACCCAGAAGGAGTTGTTTTTGGCAAAAGACCGGGCGGAGGCAGCGTTGATGGCAAAATCCCAGTTTCTTTCTGTCATGAGCCATGAAATAAGGACCCCAATGAACGCCGTAATTGGACTTTCACATTTGCTGCTTGAAGAGAACCCCAGAGAAGATCAACTTGAAAATCTCCGGACGCTGCAGTTTTCAGCGGAAAATCTGTTGGGATTGATCAATGACATCCTTGATTTCAACAAAATAGATTCGGGTAAACTAGAATTGGAAACGATTGTATTTGAACCTTCACATTTATTAAATAGGATAGTTCATTCTTATACATACCAGATTCGGGAAAAATCCCTGGAAATCGTTTTGCAAATAGCGCCAAATCTTCCCCAGTTTATCATCGGGGATCCGGTAAGAATTGCCCAAATTTTGAACAATTTGATTGCCAATGCGGTAAAATTCACAAAAGAGGGGATGGTGAAAATTTCCGTAAAACCTGTTAAAAGCACAGATTCTTCGGTGTTAATTCATTTTGAGGTGGAAGATACGGGTATTGGTATCCCTGCAAACAAACTCGATTCTATCTTTGAAGCATTTACCCAAGCAAGTTCTGACACGACTCGAAAATACGGGGGATCCGGCCTTGGACTTGCTATCGTAAAAAAACTTATCCAACTTTTTGGATCGGACATACATGTAAAATCAGAACAAAACCGGGGAACAATTTTCTGGTTTGAACTCAACTTTGATATTGCCAAACAGGCCAAATCCAAGGACAAATTGGCCTTTGCGCCTATGAAAGACCTCAACAAAACCAGTCTCTTGGTGGCTGAAGACAATATCGTCAATCAGGTCTTGCTTCGGAAATACCTTGTCAAATGGGGGGTGGGTAATATTCAATTTGCCAATAATGGAGAAAAAGCTGTAGAAATGTATTTAGAGGGAGATTTTGATCTCCTATTGTTGGACTTGCAGATGCCCGTTATGGATGGGTTTGAGGTGTCCAAAAGAATTCGGCAAATAGAGGAGGAAAATACTTTCACAAAAATCCCGATAATAGCTTTGACGGCGTCATCATATTCAGAAGTAAAGGATCAAATCCACGAGGCGGGCATGGACGATTATGTGTCCAAGCCATTTGTTCCGGCGAATCTTTATGCCAAAATCACAAATTACCTGTAAACACATCCTTCAAGAGCGGTGTGGCTTTAACTGATGAGCTAAAATACCCCTTATGGAGGGCAATATTTTGCCGAATGGACTGGTTATTCCATTCAGTAACTGTATTTTTGTCTTCAATTTTCAAAAAATGCGTATTCCAATCTTATTGTTGTTTTTCCTTTTATTTACTCAGCTTTTGAAGGCTCAGACGGACCCCTCACGCAGGTCTACTTTTTACCTTACTTACGGAAGTTCGGGTGCCAATCTTAGAGAATTTAATGAAATGTTGTCAGATAAAGGGTTGTCTCCCCTTCGGAATGGATACACCACTTTGGGAATAGGGTATCAGAGTAGGATCAATGACTTTATTTTTGGTGTAGAACTCTATCAAAACAACGGACCCAAGTCGGTATTCAGAGAATATGAATTGGATTATAGAACTTCAAGGTTTTATGTGAATGTAGGCTATGCCTTGACGGAAGAAGGGAGGGTACAGTTCATTCATTACATGTCTTTGGGAGTGGGATATATGAATTTTCAGATGCTGAGAGAAAGTCAGCCGGAACGGTTGGGTGACTTTTTAGCCGCACCGGCCCAGGGGTTTATTCTTCGGAAAAACGATATTCAAAAAGGGAGCAATTATTTTGGGGGTTTTCTTACCGAGATTGGTTTCCAGCTTGGATATGACATCATGATTCCCTCGATGGAAGAATCGATAGAACTCATCGGGAAATTTGGCTATTCTTTTAGTCCTTTTGAGGATGCATGGAATAAAAATGGACTGGCATTTGACAATACCCAGGCAGGTGCCTTTATTCGGCTGGGAGCAGGTATATCGCTGCCGGAGAGAAATATTTTTTACGATGATGCCACCCTGGGCCTTCATTTTTTTTATGGGAAAAATTTTGTTTCTGTCGGAAGATTCAACGAATCCCTGGAGGCAAATGGATACAATAGACTCCCAAGTATTCCCGGGAATATAGGATTTAAGATTATAGGAGAAAATGGCAGAAAAATGTATGGGGCTGAAATTTTTAATCTGGCAAGCAAGGGAACTGCCAACGAATCCTATGACCATACCCTAAACAGCATCCGGTTTTATGGTAATCTGGGATATCAGCTCTTTAAAAGAAATAACCTGGAAATGGGTGTTTTAGGAGGAGTGGGGTATGGGAATGTCCGATATACCTTGGAATACAGGAACAAGCCTGGATTTCCGCTACTTTTTGAAGAGCCTGATTATGACGGATACATTTTTTCGAGAGGCATCATGGTTAAGCCTGAATTGATGATTGCCTATGCGCTGCCGATGGCCAAAGTCAATGCGGTTAATATTGTCTATTCCGTTCATGCAGGCTATGAAATGCCTCTTGGAAGATATAGATTCGGTGATACCAGCATGCAGGCCTTTATGAAAGGCCCTTACCTCCAATTTGGACTTGGCTTTAGACCTTAATTAATATGCCAGAAACATTACCGGCAAATACCTTCATTTCAAATCAGCGGGAATAGTGATTTGGTAAATTTACCAGTGATACCTATAAGGAGATAGGAAATTGACTGATAAATAAAAAGTTTTGACGCAATCAGGAATTTTTTCGCCAAATAGATGTTACTTTTGGAATCGCTTATCAAGAAAGACGGAGGGAAGGGCCCTATGATGTCTTAGCAACCTGAATAGAAAGGTGCTAATTCCCTATCCGGGTATTCCGGATAAAGATGAGCCGTGAGATAGTTTTCAAAAACTTATTTTTCTTTCGGTTCGTTCTTGGTTTGCTTCAAATCATGAAAAAATGAACAGAACCGAACTATTATTACATCAATCCCAAAGAAAAATTCTGATATTGGACGGCGCCATGGGTACCATGATCCAGCGGTATGGGTTGGGAGAAGCTGATTTTAGGACTCCTGATCTGGCAAGTGTCAAAAAATCACTGAAGGGCAACAACGACCTCTTGTCCCTATCGAGACCTGATATCATTCGTGAGATTCATACCCAATACTTCGAAGCAGGAGCTGACATTGTAGAAACAAACACATTCAGCAGTACCTCTATTGCTCAGGAAGACTATGGACTACAGCACTTAGCCTACTTGCTCAATCTCCAATCGGCAAGGTTGGCTAAAGAAGTTGCCCTTGATTTTACGGCGAAAACTCCGGATCAGCCTAGATTTGTTGCGGGTGCTTTAGGGCCTACAAACAGGACTGCGTCGATTTCTCCCGATGTAAACGATCCAGGTTACCGGGCGATTTCATTCGACCAGCTTGCGGAGGCATACAAAGAACAGATTAGGGGGCTGTTGGACGGCGGGGTGGACATGCTGCTTGTGGAGACTGTGTTTGACACGTTAAATGCCAAAGCAGCCCTATATGCCATTCAAGAGATTTACGAAGAAAGGGGCATTCCCCTTTCAACACAGGAGGGTGGTATTCCCATCATGGTCTCCGGAACAATCACTGACGCCTCAGGGCGAACGCTTTCCGGTCAGACAACGGAGGCTTTTCTGGTTTCCATTTCCCACGTGCCACTCTTCAGCGTTGGACTAAACTGTGCGCTGGGAGCCAAAGAATTAAGACCCTATCTAAAGGTGATGGCTGAAGAGGCGCCTTTTCTGGTAAGTGTCTATCCGAATGCGGGATTACCCAATGAATTTGGAGCCTATGATCAGGGACCTGAAGAGATGAACGGCCAAGTGGAGGAATTTCTTAAAGAAGGCTGGTTGAATATCCTTGGTGGGTGCTGCGGGACTACACCGGACCACATCCGGGTTATTGCCAATACAGCAGCAAACTATTCCCCGAGAAAACTGAATCTTGAACCAACCGAAAACTAAGTATGCAGCTAAAATCCAAATACAGGAACGTAATGAAACTTTCCGGACTGGAACCACTGGTTTTCACACCGGAAATAAACTTCGTTAACATCGGGGAAAGAACCAATATAACAGGATCAAAAAAATTTGCCAATCTTATCTTAAACGGAGACTACGACCAAGCACTTGGGGTGGCCTTGGACCAGGTGAGGGGAGGAGCGCAAATTCTGGATGTCTGCATGGACGAAGGGATGTTGGATGGAGAGGCAGCCATGGTCAAATTTTTGAACCTGATCGCCTCAGAACCTGAAATTTGCCGCATTCCCATCATGATCGACAGCTCCAAGTTCAACATCATCGTGGCAGGACTAAAATGTGTCCAAGGCAAGGGAATTGTCAATTCTATCAGTTTGAAAAACGGAGAGGAAGAGTTTATCCGACAGGCGAAGACTGTCAAACGTTTTGGTGCGGCGGTAGTAGTTATGGCATTTGATGAAAAAGGACAGGCAGACACCTACGAGCGTAGGGTGCGGATTTGTAAAAGAAGCTACGACATACTGACCAAAACCGTCCGCTTCAATCCACAGGACATTATATTTGATCCCAATATTTTTCCGGTGGCAACCGGCATGGAAGAACACCGAAACAACGCCATTGATTTTTTCAGTGCCACTAAGTGGATCAAACAAAATCTGCCTGGGGCAAAAATCAGCGGGGGAGTGAGTAACGTGAGTTTTTCCTTCAGAGGCAACAACCCAGTCAGGGAAGCAATGCACGCGGTATTTTTATATCATGCCATCCAAAACGGCATGGACATGGGTATCGTAAATCCGACCATGTTGGAAATCTATGACGACATCCCCAAAGACCTGCTCGATAGGGTGGAGGATGTCATCTGGAACCGGCGGGAAGATGCAACAGAAAGGTTGCTGGATTTTGCGGAGACAGTAAAATCAAGTGGCAAAAAAGCCAAATCGGACGATGAATGGAGGAGTGGAACCATAGAAAAACGAATTGAACACGCCTTGGTGAAAGGAATCGTAGATTATGTTTTGGAGGATACCGAAGAAGCAAGGGTTCATTTTGGCGATCCTCTCAAGGTAATTGAAGGTCCTTTGATGGATGGAATGAACGTAGTAGGCGATCTGTTTGGAGAAGGGAAGATGTTTTTGCCCCAGGTGGTAAAAAGTGCGCGGGTAATGAAAAAAGCAGTGGCCTACCTGGAGCCTTTCATGCCCAAAGCAGGTGACCTTAACTTTGACAGCAATGCCTCAAAAATCAAGAAAATCTTGCTGGCTACCGTAAAGGGGGATGTGCATGATATTGGGAAGAACATTGTGGGTGTTGTGTTGGCCTGTAACAGTTACCACATCATTGACCTGGGAGTCATGGTAGAGGCCGAGCGAATCATCGAAGCGGCCATCGCCCAAAAGGTGGATATCATAGGATTGAGCGGACTCATAACCCCCTCCTTGGATGAAATGGTAGATGTGGCGGCGGAAATGGAAAGAAGGGGACTTCAGATTCCGCTTCTTATAGGTGGCGCCACCACATCCCGGATACATACAGCCGTGAAAATCGATCCGGTATACAGTGGAATTGTCGTACATGTAACCGATGCGTCCAAGTCCGTACCCATCGCGGGAGAAGCTATTTATGAAGCCACCAAAGAGGAATATAAGGTAAAAATCAAAGCAACTTACCAAGAACTGAGGGAGGCCCATGAAGCCAAACAACAAATCAAACAAATGGCAACCTTCCAAGAAGCTGTCAAAAACCCTACCCAGGTAGATTGGGAAAACTACATGCCTAACGTGCCGAAAAAATTGGGCCTCACCACGTTGGAGACCTTGGACTTGAACGTGTTGAGGGAATACATTGATTGGACTCCTTTTTTTAGTACTTGGATGCTTTCGGGTAAATACCCCAAAATCCTGGACCACCCGCTAATAGGGGAGGAGGCTAAAAAGCTTTACGCTGATGCCAATGCATTGTTGGATCAATTAATTGCTGAAAGTTGGATTTCGGCAAAAGCTGTCGTGGGATTGTTCCCTGTCCAACGAATGGGCGAGGATGTAGTCGTTGATCCGGCTTACACAGCAAGCGGGGCACAGGCTTTCCATTTTCTGCGGCAGCAGGGTAAAAAAGGGCATGGTGTTCCAAACCGCAGTCTGGTAGATTATATCCATCCGACGGAGCAAGATTACTTCGGATGCTTTGCCGTTACCGCCGGGATAGGTATGGAGAATAAACTGGAAGAATACAAAAAAGATCATGATGATTACCACGATATCATGTTGAAATCCCTTGCTGATAGGTTGGCAGAGGCAGGTGCAGAGTATCTTCATGCATTGGTTAGAAAGGAACTTTGGGCCTACTCCCCACATGAACACTTGAGAAATGAAGACCTTATCCTGGAAAATTACCAGGGCATTCGACCCGCGCCAGGGTATCCGGCCTGTCCCGAACATTCCGAGAAAAGAACCCTCTTTGACTTATTGGAGGTAGAGGACAGGATTGGAATTTCCCTTACCGATAGCTTTGCCATGTATCCGACTTCTTCGGTAAGTGGATTTTACTTCGGTCATCCTGAGAGTAAATATTTTGGACTGGGAAAAATCGGAGAAGATCAAGTGATAGACTATGCGAATAGAAAAGGCATTTCCAAAGCGCAGGCCGAACGGTGGCTTTCTCCCAATTTGGCCTATACGCCAAAATTAATTCTTATCGATGCATAGGGAAATTTAACCAGACTGTTTACATCGAAAATTGTTATTTCACGAAAACCCACCCTTAGGTGTAATTCATTACGCACATCATGAAAATTACCGAACACATCCAGCGAGCAAATAATACCCTATTCTCATTTGAAATATTGCCCCCTCTCAAGGGACAGAGTTTACAGGATATGCTTACAGGTATAGAACCGCTGATGGAATTTAAGCCACCTTTTGTCGATGTCACCTATCACAGGGAGGAGTACATCTATAAACAGCATCCGGGAGGGCTTCTCCAGAAGGTATCCACGAAAAAAAGACCCGGAACAGTAGGGATTTGTGCCGCTTTGATGAACAAATTTCATGTCGAACCGGTCCCCCATTTATTGTGCGGCGGATTTTCAAAAGAAGATACTGAAAATGCCCTGATTGATCTCGAATTTATCGGGGTTCAAAATGTCTTGGCATTGCGGGGAGATGCCGATAAGTCTGAAGGCAGGTTTGTAGCTGAGAAGGACGGACATGCTTATGCGTGGGAATTGGTAAAACAGATCACGGACATGAATAAAGGTAAATACCTGCACGATGAAACCGAAACCGGGTTTCAAACGAATTTCTGTGTAGGGGTAGCCGGATATCCTGAAAAACACTTTGAGGCGCCGAGCTTAAAATACGACTTGAAATACCTTCAGGCAAAAATGAATGCGGGAGCCAGTTATGTGGTCACGCAGATGTTTTTTGACAACCAGAAATACTTCGATTATGTAAAAAAGGTACGCGAGGCTGGCATTGATATTCCTATCATACCAGGGTTGAAACCCATAACCGCCCTTTCTCAGATAGTCAATCTTCCCAGAACGTTCTTTTTGGATTTACCCGATGCGCTAATGATAGAATTGGACAAATGCAAAACAAACGCCGACGTCAAGGAAGTGGGGATAGCGTGGGCAATAGAACAAAGCAGGGAGCTGGTAAAAGCTGGTGCCCCTTCTTTACATTACTATACCATGAGTAAGGCGGAAGCTACTTATAAAATCGCCAAAGAAGTGTTTTGATTTCGGCGTTTTCAATCCTCATAGGGTATTGGAATCTCAGGCCCCTTAGTTGGAATAAATGAAAAAGGAAGGTGTCATGCGCCTGGGTACCATCCTTTTTCATTTTTTCGAGGAAGTGACAAGCTGAAATTTTTTGCCTGGAAGTACCTTAAGAAAACCCTGAAACTCCAAATTCAGCAGCTTTGAGGCCAATGTTGATAGTGGGATATTGGTTTTCCAGCTGATTTGGTCGATTTCCAGTTCTCTTTCCTGTACCAACATTTGCAGAATGCTTTTTTCCAATTCATCAAATTGATCCCAATCCATTGAAACGGACTTTGTGATATGTTCTGTACCTGCTTTATCCCAGGACAAAGCTTCTTCAATTTCCTTGGGACCCATATATATCCCTGCTTTCATGGTACGGATGAGATTGTTGCAGCCTTCGCTATAGGAAGACTGGAGATTGCCAGGTACCGCGAATACTTCCTTGTTGTAGCTGTAGGCGATTTCAGCTGTGATCAGCGCACCGCCTTTCTTTGCGGCTTCCACCACAATCAGGGCATCGGATAATCCTGCGATGATTCTGTTTCGCTGCGGGAAATTACTCGGGTTGAGTGCACTGCCGATCCGATATTCAGACACAAGCCCTCCTGATTTCATCATGTTTTGGGCTATCTGAATATGGTGGGCCGGATAGACTTTATTGATTGGCGTGCCCAATATTCCCAAAGTGGGAAGATTGGCTTGCAAGGCAGCACGGTGGGCTTCTATGTCAATCCCGTAAGCCAGACCGCTGATAATGGTTGGTTTATAGTCGGCAAGGTCTTCGACGATTTTGGCAGCAACAGCTTTCCCATACGCCGTCGAATTGCGGGTGCCGACGATACCTATGGTTCTTGCGGGATTTAAATCTACCTCTCCCCTGGTAAACAATATAACAGGAGCATCGCTAAAGGATTTTAGACGTTGGGGGAAGTCTTTATCCAGGTAACAAACCACCTTGACACCATTGCGGTGGGCTTCTTCAATAATTCTGGAAGCTTCTTTTAGGTAGGTATCTTTGGAATGTAAAAATTCGGACAATTTAGGCCCCAAGCCGGGAATTTTTTGGATTTTTCCTTTGGGCATCGAAAAAAAATGCCGTGCTGACCCGCTGTAGCTAATAATGTTTTTATAGATTCCAGGACCAATTTTTGGAATCAGGCTAAGCGCTACGTTATAAAGTAAGGTGTCATGGTTTGGTGTTTCCATTGATATTCTCTCTAATTTCCATCAAAAAATTCTTTATTCCTATCAATCTATCCACCATAGTCGCCTTGCTGGCCACCAGATGGAGATCTTTTTTTATGATTTCCTGAGCTCCATACAAGGTGTACCCCTTCTCTTTCACCAAATGAAAGATCAGCCTAATTTTTTCTATGTCATCAGTTGTAAACCTTCGGTTGCCTTTTTTGTCTTTTTTTGGTTTGATGATATCAAATTCACCCTCCCAATACCTTATGAGTGAAGTGGCTACTTTGAAAATACCGGCAACCTCTCCGATGGAGTAGTATTTCTTCTCTATTTCTTTTTCTATGTAAGGCAAGACGTTGTGGTTTTATTTCAAAAATAACGAATAAAAAACAAAAAACCTTTCAACTTCATTGGTCAAAACCAAAAGAAGCGGAAAGGGTCAATTTCGGGGAGTCAATCCCGGCAGATAAATAAGCTGTTACGATAGGGATTGATTCTCCCTTGAAGCCAATTCCAGGATTTTGTCGAATTCGGACGGCTCTAGATCTTTGAAGAAGTAATTGACAGGATTTACATATTTCCCATCTTTGATCACCTCATAATGTACATGAGGTGCGGTAGACGAACCGGTGTTGCCGACTGTTCCGATTTGATCCCCCCTTTTGATTTTTTGCCCCACTTTCACGCTAAAATCATTCATGTGGCCATATCTGGTGGAGAAGCCAAATCCGTGATCGACAACAATATGCTTGCCATATCCGCCAAATTCAGTTCTTACCAAAGAGACTACACCGTCTCCCGTACTATAAATAGGCGTTCCTTTTGGTGCGGAGAAATCCACG
>JBBQXZ010000169.1:0-10365 GCA_038209145.1 Cytophagales bacterium
CCCCGGGTGTCAACCTTGGTAGATGAACAACGCAAATTGGTGCAAGGCTATTTGACAGATGCCAAAAGGCTCCTCAAAGCGGGGAATGATAAAGAAGGAGGCCTGGCACTTTTTAGGAGTTTTCGCGGCCTTCCCAAATACAAACCCCTTATTAAATACCTTTCAGAACCGGGCATTCGGGTTATTTTGCAGAAAACGGAAAACTTTTACTTGCAGGACAACAAACGCATGATGCCTGAAGCAGATGAACCGCTACTTTTTACCATTGATGAAAAATCAAATTCCGTTGACTTAACGGACAATGGAATCGAGACGATTACAAGGAAAAATGAGAATCCGGAATTCTTTATTCTACCTGATATTGGAATGGAAATAGCGGATATGGAAAAAACCGTTGACTTGGATGAAAAGGAAAAGCTGATCCGAAAGGAAGAATTAATTAAGGATTATGGTGTAAAAGCCCAGCGAATCCATACGGTAAACCAGTTGCTCAAAGCCTATTGCCAGTTCGAAAAAGACACCGAATACATCCTTGTAGACGGTAAAGTGAAAATAGTGGATGAGCAAACCGGTCGGGTGATGGAAGGCCGAAGATATTCTGACGGCCTGCATCAGGCAATAGAAGCCAAGGAAAATGTCAAAGTAGAAGACGCCACGCAAACCTACGCTACCATTACTCTCCAGAATTATTTTAGAATGTACCACAAGCTTGCCGGTATGACTGGAACAGCAGAAACTGAGGCGGGAGAATTTTGGGAAATATACAAGCTTGACGTAATCGTTATCCCTACAAACAAGCCCATCCAACGGGCCGACCGGGAGGATATGGTGTTCAAAACAGTAAGGGAAAAATTCAATGCCGTTGTAGATGAAATCAATGCCCTTACCGAAGCCAACCGACCCGTCCTGGTGGGTACTACTTCTGTTGAGATTTCAGAATTGCTGAGTAGAATGCTCACCTTAAGGAAAATAAAACACCAGGTACTAAATGCCAAGCAACATGCACGTGAGGCAGATGTGGTGGCAGAAGCTGGTAAACCCAAAACAGTAACCATAGCCACCAATATGGCTGGTAGGGGTACGGATATCAAACTAACGCCCGAATCCAAAGCCGCCGGCGGATTGGCCATCATCGGCACAGAAAGACACGAATCCCGCCGCGTAGACAGACAGCTTAGGGGTAGGTCTGGCCGACAGGGTGATCCGGGTTCTTCCCAGTTTTTTGTGTCGCTTGAGGATAACCTAATGCGTCTCTTTGGTTCAGAAAGGATTGCCAAACTCATGGATCGCATGGGTCTTGAAGAGGGAGAAGTAATCCAGCATTCCATGATTACAAAATCCATCGAACGGGCACAACGGAAAGTAGAAGAAAACAACTTCGGCGTGCGTAAGCGACTTCTGGAATACGATGATGTCATGAACAGTCAGCGGGAAGTGGTATACCGACGAAGAAAAAACGCGCTGCTCGGAGACCGCTTGGAACTTGACATTTTAAATATACTCTTTGATGTATCCGAAGGCATAATCGAGATGGCCAAAAGCACGGAAGACACTGAAAACCTCCGGATGAATATTTTCAGCTCATTGGGAATCGACTACACCCTAACTGCCTCAGACCTAAAAGATAAAGATACGGTTGTGCTTACCAGACAATTGTTTGATGCTGCCTATAAAAACTATGTCAGTAAGAATAACGGCATTCTTCAAAAAGCAATGCCCATTCTACATGATGTCTATAAAAAACGCGGGGCAACTGTCAAAGAAATCATGGTCCCCATTTCTGATGGAAATAAGCAAATCGGTGTGGTAATCAACTTGGAATCTACCATCCAAAATGAGGGAAGGGATTTGATCAGAGCGGTTGAAAAGACGGTAACCCTTGCCATTATTGATCAGAACTGGAAGGAACACCTTCGGGATATGGATGATCTAAAGCAATCTGTTCAAAATGCGGTCTATGAACAAAAAGACCCGCTCCTGATTTACAAATTTGAAGCGTTTGAGATGTTTAAGCGGTTTTTGGGCAGATTAAATGATGACATCAGCACATTTATTTCAAAATCTGACCTGCCGAAACAGGATCCGGATCAAGTAAAGGCTGCCCATTCCCCCAAATCCTCGGAACCAAATGTCACGGCATCCAAGGAAGAGGTTGGAAATACGCTTGGAGGAAACTCATCCGGACAACGCGCTGCCTCTGCCCAGCAAACCAGAGTAAGCAGAGAGCCTGTACAACCCAGAAAATCAGACAAAGTCTACGGACGGAATGATCGGGTAACCGTGCAATACGTCAACGGAAAATTGGTAAAAGATATTAAATACAAAAGCGTGGAGCAGGACATTGATGATGCCAAGTGTGTGGTAATAGACGATTAATCCTTGAAATAACCATGGTAAAGCGAATCTTGTTTGCAATTTTATGTCTTATCACCACTACCTCAGGTTGTGGAATTATAAGCATTAGTAAAAGTGGCGGAAATGCCGAAAAGTACATTGGATATACTGAAAGTTTGGAAAATACCCTTCCAACATTTGAACCACTTCCCGTTTTCTCCGTTTCGAAGCGAAGCGAAGAAACGGTAAAACCGGTTGATGATGATCTTTCCTCCGCTGTCCAGCAGCTGATTTACCAAAATGAAGGGGAAATGTATTTCAGTGGATTTACCATACTGGTTTACAGTGGTGTAGATAGGGAAGAAGCATTTAAAACAAGGAATTCACTCTACTCCGATTATTCAAACGTACCCACCTTCATGCAATACCAACAACCCCGATACCTCGTCAAAGTGGGAAGATATATCAACCGGATAGAGGCTTTGGCCTGGTACGAAAAAATCAATGACAAATTTCCCTCTGCAAGGATCATCCAAGAGCGGTTCGAACGGTCAAAATTCAATGAAAATTCAGAAAAAATAGAAGATGCTCAAAAATAAAATAAAACAGTTGGCACTGGACATTAAAGCTGAGGCCATTGAAAACCGCAGATACCTACATCAACATCCGGAACTATCTTTTGAAGAATATGAAACCGTGGCTTATGTTGAAAAAATTTTACGGCAGATAGGCATTGAGAAAATCGAAAAGAAGGCCATAACAGGTCTTACTGCTTTAGTCGAAGGGAAAAATCCTGAAAAGAAGGTCATTGCTCTCCGGGCAGATATGGATGCATTGCCAATATTCGAACAAAACAATGTGCCTTACAGATCCACCAAAGATGGCGTAATGCATGCTTGTGGCCACGATGTCCATACATCATCCTTATTGGGAACTGCCAAAATTCTTCATCAGTTAAAGAATGAATTCGAAGGTACTGTCAAGCTCATTTTCCAACCTGGGGAAGAAAAAGCACCTGGAGGAGCCTCTTTTATGATTAAAGACAGGGCATTGGAAAATCCAAAACCAGAGGCTATTTTTGGGCAACACGTCATGCCCCTGATACCTGTAGGCAAAATCGGTTTCAGATCAGGGATATATATGGCAAGTGCCGACGAGATCTATCTGACTGTCAAGGGTAAGGGCGGTCACGGAGCTATGCCCGAATCCCTCGTTGATCCCGTACTGATAGCCTCCCACATCATTGTTGCCCTCCAACAAATCATCAGTAGAAATGCTGATCCGAAAATACCTTCTGTCCTTTCTTTTGGAAAGGTTATTGCCAATGGAGCTACCAATGTAATTCCCAACGAGGTAACTCTTGAAGGAACTTTCAGAACCTTGGATGAATCTTGGAGGAAAAAAGCCAAAGAATTGATCGCCAAAATGGCAACGGGAATCGCTGAAGCGATGGGTGGCTCGGTGGAGGTCAATATATTTAACGGCTATCCTTTTTTGAAGAATGATCCTGATTTGACGGCAAGGGCTTCTTTAGCTGCCAAAGAATATATGGGTGAAGAAAACGTTGTTGACTTGGATCTTTGGATGGCCGCAGAGGACTTTTCTTATTACACGCATGAAATGGCGGGATGTTTCTATCGGTTGGGAACTAGAAATGAGCAAAGAGGCATTACCTCAGGAGTACATACACCGACCTTTGATATAGATGAGGATGCATTGGAAGTCAGTACCGGGCTCATGGCTTGGCTTGCCTTACAGGAACTTGAATCAGTCAGTGTCCCAAATTGATTTCTTTTATGAAAAAGTTGTTTTCGTTGCTTTTTGTTTTTCAACTCGTTGTTGTTCAATCTCATGGATGGGGGTTAACGGGACACCGGGTTGTCGGTCAGCTTGCCGAATGGCATCTTACCAAAAAAGCCAAAAAACAAATAGGCATGATTTTGGGATCTGAGTCACTGGCCATGGTCGCCAATTGGATGGATGATGTGAAATCAGACCGAAACTATGATCACCTAAATACATGGCACTATCTTACCATAGAAGATGGTAAAAGCTATGACCCAACCATTCAAGAAGCAGATGGCGACGCTTTCGGCAAAACGAAAATGATCATTGACTTATTGAAAAAAGGTGGACTTAGCGTAAAAGAAGAACAAGAATACCTTAAAATGCTGGTGCATTTAGTTGGTGATATTCATCAACCGCTGCATGTGGGAAGGGGAAATGATCGGGGAGGAAATGATATACAGGTGACTTTTTTTAACCAAAACACCAACCTCCATCGGGTATGGGATAGTCAAATCATTGACGGAAAACAACTTAGCTATACGGAAATGGCTGCCCACCTAGACCGAAGAGCGGATGAAAACACCGTGAAGAGCCTACAATCCAGCAGTATGGAAAGATGGTTGGCCGATGCTATGGCTCTTCGTTCCATTATTTATGACTTACCGGAAGACAAGCGGTTATCCTATCCCTATGTTTACAAAACATTTCCTGTGATTGAGGATCAACTGCTGGCAGGTGGTATAAGATTGGCAGGAATTTTAAACGACATATACGGTTAGCTTTTTCCTGCTGCGATGACAGCCATATCCAAGCTGCGAGGTTTGGCTTGCCGAATTACATGGGCACATGAAGCCAATGTGGCTCCAGTTGTCATTACATCATCCACCAATAAGATCCGCTTATCGTTGACCGCGCTATAGTCCAACAGTTCAAATACATCAGAGACATTTTCCCAACGCTGAAAACGAGATTTTCGGGTTTGAGTTGCTGTGTTAAAATTTCTTTTCAAAGCCTGTAGTACCGTTATTGAAAGGCTTTCAGCCAGACCATCAGCAAAACATTCGCTTTGATTATACCCTCTTCTGCGTAATTTTTGTCGGTGGAGTGGTACGGCTATAACTCCGTCCCAGCATTCCATATAACCATTATCTGCCAGCAGTCTACCATATAGTCGCCCCAGCAGTCTGCCCAACCCAGGCTTATTCCTATATTTCAATTGTTGCAACAAAAGTTGGCTAACTCCCTTTTTGGAGTATTTAAGGTAGGCCATGACCCTATCGACCTCCGCCAAACCAACAATTTTGGCCTTCAAGTCGTTTATTTCAGGAATGAGGTGGTAGGAAGCCACAGGTAAATCAGCTTCACATTTACGGCAAAGATAATCTTCAAACGCATAGAGACTACGTTTACAGACAACACAGGTAACAGGAAAAACCAGTGCCAAAAAATCTTGTAGTGGATTGAAACGCATATAGAAAAAGGGTTGTTAGCTATCTAGTGCATTTAAACTGTTATATTTGTCCCTCAAGGTAATAACTTTGATGTAAATTAGCATGTATTAACCAAACTATCAACTATGTTTAAAAAAGACCTGGACTTGGAAATCCGTTGGACTAAGCTTTTATCCGGATTAGCCGAGTTGTTTAAAAAAAAACCCGCTGACTTAAATGCCGTACTCTTTATCATTGGCGTACAAGAATTGGGTAAAGGCAACCGGGTATTTAGCAAGGAAGAAAAGCAGGACTTGATGCATATAGCCGTATGCAAAGTACTCAGTCTTTCCGAATTTTATGAATTGGACTTTATCGATCAAGACGGTTGGCCACACTGGAAATTAATTAGGGAATTACCACACCTAAATTCCGGGGAGCAGGAAAAGATGTTGAAATTACATGTTTTGGAATATTTTGAAAAGGAGTTTGAAACACATATTAATTAAATGATTTTAGTTTCCTATAATGTAAACGGTATTCGCGCTGCAATAAAAAAGGATTTCATCGGATGGCTTAAATCCTGCAATCCTGATGTAATCGGCATGCAAGAGGTAAAATCATCCAGACAACAGGTAGATATTAGCCTATTTGAAGATTTGGGATATGAGGTTTATTGGCATGAAGCTGTCAAAAAAGGGTATAGTGGGGTGGCAACATTAACCAAACAAAAGCCACTGTCCGTACACTACGGAATGGACATGCAAAAATATGACGATGAGGGGAGAATGCTTAGGTTAGATTTTGATGAATTTTCTTTTGTGAACACCTATTTTCCTTCAGGGACGACAGGAGATACCCGACAGGCCTTTAAGTATGAATTTCTTGATGACGTCTTTGGCTATTCTCAAGAACTGCGACAAACACACCCTGAATTAATATGGAGCGGAGATTACAATATTTGTCACAAGCCTATTGATATACACGATCCAATCTCCAACAAGAGATCCTCAGGGTTTTTGCCAGAAGAAAGAGCTTGGATGGATAAGTTCACGGAGTCGGGATTTAGCGATAGTTTCCGCACAGAATATCCCGATCTTCCCAATCAATATACCTGGTGGAGCTACCGGGCTAATTCACGGGGCAAAAATAAAGGCTGGCGGATTGATTATCACATGACAACGCCCGGACTTAAAAATCGGATAACAAAATCAGGCATTCTTTCCGGCGCATTACACTCCGATCATTGTCCGATATTGATAGAGATCGATTAAAAATTGGTGAAAATAAATCTAAAATTAATAAAAAAAATTTGATGAAATCAATCAAAATTTCAATACCGTCTTTGATTGAAAACATTACAATCATAGAGAGCTTCATCGACAATGCCAAAGAAAAATATGATATTACGGATGATATTTACGGCAATATTATGATTTCAGTTACAGAATGTGTCAGCAATGCCATCATTCATGGAAACAAAGAAAACCCAAAAAAAACGGTGAATTTGGAGCTAAGGTTTTATGAGGATCAAATCAAGTTTATCATAGAAGATGAAGGGGAGGGGTACGACTATAACCATTTAAGCGATCCTACTTCACCTGAAAACTTAGAAAAATCCGGGGGTAGGGGCGTTTTCTTGATGAAACACCTTTGTGACGACCTGTCTTTCGAAGATAATGGAAGAAAAACTATTCTCACTTTTTACATGAATTGATATGGCAATTCGTTTTTTTGAAGAGGAAGTCAAATTCAACTTGAAGAATAAAAACACATATAAAAGGTGGATAAGGGAAATTGCCGTTGCGGAAGGATTCAAGATTGGCGATCTTAATTATATATTCTGTTCAGACGAATATTTATATGAAATCAACCTACGGTATTTAAATCACGCCACTTTTACCGACATTATTACTTTCGATCAAAGAGAAGATCCTAAAGTGATCTGCGGTGAAATTTACCTAAGTCTAGACCGGGTAAGAGAAAATGCGAAATCATTACATGAGACGTTTGAAAATGAATTAAACCGAGTCATTAGCCATGGACTGCTCCATTTATGCGGGCATACCGACAAAAGTAAGCATGAAAGAATGAATATGCGATTAAAAGAAGAGGAGGCTCTCGGCGTCCTAGAAAAATTAATGTAGTAGGTGTTCCACGTGGAACACTTAGGGAAAGGCCAAAAAAAATCATCAACTGTTCCACGTGGAACACTTATAAATTCGAATTATGTTTCAAATATATGATGTCATAGTAGTAGGAGCAGGTCACGCCGGATGTGAAGCTGCACATGCGGCAGCACAAATGGGTTCGAAAGTACTCCTCTGTACCATGAACATGAATACAATTGCTCAAATGTCCTGCAACCCCGCAATGGGTGGTGTGGCAAAAGGACAAATTATTAGAGAGATTGACGCACTTGGAGGAATGTCTGGGATTATATCAGATAAAACCATGATACAATTTAGGATGCTAAATCGTTCGAAAGGCCCAGCAATGTGGTCTCCTAGGAGTCAAAACGACCGAATGCGATTTGCGGAAGAATGGCGATTGGCTCTGGAACAAACCCCCAACGTAGATTTTTGGCAGGAAATGGTGACGGGACTTCTTGTCAAAGATGGTTCAATCAGAGGAATTCGAACAGGAATGGGAATTGAGATTCAAGCTAAGTCAGTTGTACTAACCAACGGAACATTCCTAAATGGGATCATTCATATCGGCGAAAAACAAATGGGAGGTGGAAGGACAGGGGAAAATGCCGCAAAAGGAATTACCGAAAACTTATTGGAATTAGGATTCGAAGCAGGTAGAATGAAGACAGGAACTCCCCCCAGGGTAGATGGCAGATCTTTAGACTACACTAAAATGGAAGTTCAATACGGTGACCTCTTTCCTGAAAAATTCTCCTACCTTCCTACTACAACAGCTCTAAAAGAACAAAAAACTTGCTGGATAACGTACACAAATAAAGCAGTACACGAGTCCTTGGAGGAGGGTTTTGACAGATCACCCATGTTTAACGGACGAATTAAAGGATTGGGACCAAGATATTGCCCTTCCATTGAAGATAAAATCAATAGGTTTGCCGAAAGGGAGAGACACCAAATCTTTGTCGAACCGGAAGGGTGGAATACAGTAGAAATCTATGTCAATGGATTTTCTACATCCTTACCAGAAGACATACAGTACAAGGCAATGCGCAAAATACCGGGATTTGAGCAGGCCAAAATGTTTAGGCCAGGCTATGCCATTGAATATGATTTCTTTCCCCCTACGCAGTTAAAACTAAGTTTGGAAACTCAGTTGGTAAACAACTTGTTTTTTGCCGGACAAATTAATGGAACAACTGGGTATGAAGAAGCGGCCGCCCAAGGACTAATTGCCGGAATGAATGCACATAATAAGGTTAAAGAAAAAGAACCCATTTTACTTAAAAGATCAGAAGCTTATATAGGTGTTCTGATAGATGATCTGGTAAACAAAGGTACAGAAGAGCCATATCGTATGTTTACTTCAAGGGCTGAATTCCGTCTATTACTTCGACAAGACAACGCAGACCTACGTTTAACTGCCATCGGATATAACCAGGGATTAGCATCCGAAGAACGTATGATTTTAGTCAACGACAAGAGGAAAAACACCAATCAGCTCATTAAGGATTTACAGGGAATTAAGTTGGACCCGGAAACTTTTAACAGCAAACTGTTAAATTTGGAGACTGCGGAACTTAAGGAAAAAACAAGTGCTGACAAACTTATCAAAAGACCTCATTTGGGAATAAAGGAAATCTGCTCCCTGGATGAATCTATCGCTAAAATGTTAGAAAAATATTCCAAAGAAGTATTAGAACAGGCAGAAATTCAACTCAAATATGAAAGCTATATAATTAAAGAAAAAGTCATGGCTGATAAAATGGTTCAGTTGGAAAACTATCGTATCCCATTAACATTCAATTATGCCGGAATAACCGCATTATCTGCTGAGGGAAAACAAAAACTATCATCAGTAAAACCGGAAACACTGGGACAAGCGTCAAGGATTAGTGGTGTCACTCCGGCAGATGTTTCCATTTTAACTGTTTTCCTAGAAAGATAAGATGTACGAAAGGTTAACCAATTGTCCCTTATGTAAAAATGAACGCTTTGTTAACCACCTTGTGGCTAAAGACCATGCGAATACACAGGAGTCATTTACTCTTTGTCGCTGTACAAACTGTGAGCTGTGGTTTACCAATCCACGACCAACCCTAAAAGCCATATTCCGGTATTATGATACTGAAAATTACATTTCCCACAAAAATAAAAGTAATACATTAATCAATTTCCTGTACAAACGGATAAGAAAAATTACCATAAGAAAAAAATTAAAATGGCTCAATGAACGGTATAAGACACCTGGAAGATTATTGGACTACGGCTGCGGCACAGGGCACTTATTATATGCGGCAAAACAAAGAGGTTGGACAATAACAGGGATCGAGCCAAATTACGAAGCGAGAAAATTTGCTGTTGACAACCATGAGCTACCAGTTTACAAAAACATAACCGATTTGAGGAAAGAAAAAAAATATGATGCCATAACCCTATTTCAGGTGTTGGAGCATGTACACAATTTAAAAGGAACAATAAAAAAGTTGCTTGGAAGTTTAAAAAAAAGAGGTACCCTTTACATAGCTGTACCAAATAGAGATTCTCCAGATTACGAACACTATAAAGAAGAATGGGCTGCATTGGACGTCCCTAGACATCTCTATCATTTTAACAGGCAGTCTATGCAATTTTTGGCCGAAAAATACGGCCTTAAAATAATTGAG
>JBBQXZ010000170.1:0-10142 GCA_038209145.1 Cytophagales bacterium
GCCGTATAGCGGAGTAATATCTCCGACGGGTGGTACCCCTACCCAAAAAGACTGACTGAATTCCGCATTTTCGCAATCGGTGGTCACCGTATAGTTCAGGGTTGCCATTCCCGAGGAGCTGGATGGAGTCAGGTTGGCGGTCACACCGTTTCCCGAAGTACTTCCCGTGAAGAGACTGGTAGGGGAGACCGACCAACTTACCGCACTACCTGCCGGGGTGTCCTGGAGGGTAAAGGAATTGGTGGAGCAGAGGTAGTCTGGACCGGAGACTTGGGAAGCGGCCTTTCCGTTGAAGGTCGTAGGGGCGGTTCCACCTCCCGGATGAAGCCAATGGTTTAAACGTCTTCTGATATCAGCCGCACCATCTCCTGTCCAAGATATATCGAATTTTCCGTAAGACACTACTTCCGATTCCGGTGCTGTATTGCATAATTCACGAGGACAATTACCGGGGCCCAGTAACTGTCCGATTACCCTCCTCTCCGAATTGATCAAGGGAGAACCAGAAGAAACAGGTTCGGGGATGGAGTGGCCATTATGGGTTGCATCAAATCCTGTCTGCCAAAAAAAGTTATTGGATGCTTCAAGACAAGTCGAAATGGTAGGTGTTCCGCTATAAGTGGATATTTTTTTCATATCTCCTCTAGGATGGTGAATGCCCACTCCGCCGATCCCAGTCGTGCCTGACCTGTCCCATCCCAAGAAATATGGGCTCACACCTGTTTTATCCCTGGGATGTTCTATCAATTCCAGAAGTGCAAAATCAGTTACAGGGTTATTGGCCACCACCACTGCCCCTGATGTGGCCAGAATTGGTGGTTGAGAACTCGGATTGGCACATCCCGGACTTTCATAATGCCAATAAAAGCTCCACTGGAAGAGATTTGGATCGTTAATTGCATCTGCCCCAACAGGTGCCAAACAATGATTTGCGGTCAAAAAATACGCCCGATCGTTCAAGCAAGAATTGACTATCAATGACCCAGAACACCATCTTATACCATTCACCATAATCAAAGCAACAGCATTTTTTTCGTCTTGCCAATCAGCTCCTTCTTCGGGACAGTTGACATTTACCTGGCAATTTCCTGCCCCCCCGAATCCACTTGTGCTGTATGATTTATCAAATACCCCAATATCCCTGTACCCGTGGACAATCTTATCAATTGAAATCACCGCATTTTCTTCTACCATTTTAGGAAGATAATATTCAAGGAAAGTGTTTTCCCCAAAGACCAAAGCTGTGGCGAAACCGGCAGGGTCGGGCTTTGTACCTTTATTGTTTTTTGAGGTAAAAGCCCCATGAACTTGTTTTTTGTCCTCGCTATATACAAAAAGTTTCCCACCTTCGGGTATCCAGAACTTGTCAAACAGCAGGTTGATGGACAATGCCCCTGGGCTTTGGATTTTTAGCAACCAAACTTTGTCCCCATTGGGAAGCTCCATCCATTTACCGGAGTTTTTCTGATTGAGCCTTGCCTCAATTGGATATCCAAAACGAGGGGGCAGGCCTTTCTCCTCATCTTCTCTATCTTCTTTTTCAATTAGCTCCATGGATGGCCTTGAGGCAATATGGAAACCAATAGCCCTTGCTTCGGAACTCAAGTATTCAATTTGAAAACTTGGAGGAATTTCATCGGTACTGATCTGACAATACCCTCCAATGGAGATAAATGCAAAACACAAGGAAAAGAAAAATTTGTTTTTCATTGCATCAATGGTCTATACAGCATGTAAAGTCTTTGTTCATTTTCAATATAAAAAATCTTTAATCCTTTGGATTCAATCTTTCCAGAGTCAGCATTTCTTAAGCTTTTGGTCATGTATAATCCATCCCCACTTTCTCCAGCATAACTCAAAACATAAAATTCCAATAATTCAAATTGATTTTTCGGGACAGATTGATACTTGCCGGCCAATAAATTTCCTGAGGATAAACCTTCTAAAGTCCCATCTTCATGAAACTCCAGCCAAAACTGGAAATCCGTATTCCCCGGCTCAGCCAATCTGATTCTGTCACTTCCTTCTTCCCCAAAGCCTAGGAGTCTCCATCGGGTACCCACCAAGGGAACGGTGTCATCTTCGGGTAGTTCCTCAATATCAGATAAGGACAAAAATATTTGTTTTGCCTGTTCAATGTCTTGACAGGATCCGAACAGGGTCATACTGCTGAGAAAAAGCATCAAACAGCTCAACTTCCTATATTTAAACCCTTCGCTCTTCATCATCTTATTTCAATATTAAATTAATACTTCCGGAACTGGAATAAATCATCGTTAATTCCAAGACGTAAGCCAAAGCCAATTCGCTACAATTTAATAAATAGTTTTTGAAAATTAAAAATTATTGATCTGCAAAATGCATATAATCAGGTAGATGCCAATCCTTCCTTGCCTCCCATTACCTTTCCCCTCATTATCTTAAAAAACCAAAAAAAAAGCCTGCGTGTACCCCATTACATCCTATATAATTACACCCTCTTATCTGAAACATTCCAAGCAATGTAGGTTGGAAAGCTTCGCACATATCAAAATTGCTTCTTGCAATATGGAATTGTAAATTCCATGAATATATTTAGGTGTAGATGCTCCCGACAACTGTACGAGACTACACCTAGTCCCATCACTAAATTACACTAGAGAGGGGCAAGGGGTGAAGATTGGTGATTTCAGGAATATTTGAAAAGTAAAACCCCCGAAGATCCGGATGTGAATTTTTTCTTAAGAAATTCATGGAGCGTAAAGCTCCAAACCCCAAGCCTCAAAATGCCCCCTCCTTGGAATTTGAAGCTTGGTGGTTGGAATTTGTGATTTAACATGTTTGTCTCTTGTCTCTCGCCTCAAATTTCTCGCTTCTCGCCTCTAACCTCTCCCACCTACCTTTCCACCCTGATTTGCTTTCGTATCAGCCTGCCCCCGCCGATGTTTGTGTCTTCACAAAAATCCTTTATCCTTAATTGAGGTGCATAGATAAATAATTCATTTGGCTAAAGCCGTGGGAAAACAAAGTTCTTCCGGAATCGAGATAAAGCAAGACGCAATTAAGTTTCTCAAATCTCAGGTCTCATCTCTCCTATCTATTCCCTCCTACCTTTCCACCTTGATCTGTTTCCTGATCAGCCTTTCTTTGTGGAGGATATGTATATAGTAGAAGCCGTTTCTGAGTTTTCCCAGGTCCATCCTGAACAGGACGGAGGATGACTTGCCGGAGAACAATCCTGAGCGTGCTGAGGGTGGTTCCGGTCAGCAGGTTTTCTATCCGGCGATGGTCCCCGATGTGCTGCATGATATCCCCGGTCATGCGGGTATCGAAATAGGCGATGGGCAGGTTCATCAGCTTGATAAAAAAGTCGGATACCAGGGAGATATTGATCCGGGTGCTTAGATGGAGCAAAATCCAACTGCGGAACACTTCTACGCTTGTCCGGCCGATAAATAGCATCACCTGCGCCATCAGTACCAGGTAGATAAATCCGATATCTTGGTTTTGGATGCCTACATCTACTATACTCTGGGTCAGAAAGGGAAAAATAAGCTGCAACAGGCTGCCCACCAACAGACCTATACAAAGCTGAACCAACAAATTTTTATAGTTAAACAAATACCGGAACAGAAAGCGCAGGGAGCGCTTGTCGGTGTCTTCCCATTTCAGCTTTTTGAAGCCTGGGGTGACTTCCACTAATAGCGTAATGCCTTCTTTGGTGGATTCATCAGCATTGTTTCCGATCCATCGGGCGATAAACTCATCTTTCGACAAATTTATCAAACCATATGCGGGAACAGAAATATAAACGACATTATTTTTTATTCGATATATCACCACAAAATGGTTCTTGTCCCAATGGACGATCAGTGGCAATGCCGCATCTTTCAACTTATTGAAGTTTAACTTGGCACCAATGGTCTTAAAACCGATGGATTCCGCCGCCTCGCTTAGCTTAAGCAGGTTGCTTCCAGAGCGGGTAGTTTCCGATTATTCCCGAATTTCCTGCAAAGAGATTAGTTTGCCGTAATGTTTGGCAATGATGCGCAGGCAGGTGGGGCCGCAGTCCTTGGCATCGGGTTGTTTGTAGAAGGGAAACTTGGCTTTCAATCGTGTAAATTGGATATGAGTTGTTAAATAATTGAAGATTATGTTTATTTTATATCCAAATCCAACAAGCTATTTTTTTCCATTGAAAATTTTTATCAAGACTTAATTGCTCATTAAAAAAATTTCAGAAGGAGTGTTTTGAATTCAGATCAACTTTTGATGGTCAACTATGTAATATTTGTATTCTCAAATTACTCATTATTTTTTTATTATTTAAAGTTTATTTTAAGGTCACTTGATAGCGGTAAAAGACATTGTAATCCAATTCCGTTTTTGAAGTGGGCTTTATATATAAAATATCTTCCGCATCAATAAAATGTACTACACCAGGAATAGGGAGTTCTGAAATAGACCCTTGATTGCCATTTGTATCCATTAGGATATATTTGACTTTGCGATGCTTTTCTAGTGCATCCCAGTATTCAGGATTCATTAGGGAATCCTCTCCTTTTGCACGAAATGAATCATAAAGTTCCCTAGGTAATTCCGTGTAAAATTCTAATAAAAAGTAATTTCCCCCACTAAATAACTGTGTGAAAGACGGGTATAATACATAGTCATCTTTTGTGTCGAAAGGTAAATTGTCATTTCGATCTGGGTGAAAAAGTAAAATTTTAGCTTCTGTGGAAATACTTGTGCCAGTTAACCTATAAAAAAACAACTCATTGCCAAAACTTGGAAGAACGGCAACTTTTTTATCAGTTTTAGAAACCTGTACATATGAATTTATAATTCCTACCCATTTTCGCCAAAGTCTTGGCTTCCAGCATTCAGGATATAAGTTAATTGGAATATAATCATTTGAATCTACATCATAGAAATACCCGATTTCTGAACTTTCATAAAAGCGCCAATTTTCAAAATTTTCGGTTAATAGCTGTTCATCAATCAAATTTAGATCCTCACCTAAGATTAAGGTTTTGCCATTTTTTTCAAAGATTGAAAAACTTCTATGTGAATTATATATTGTTAGAAAATTTATGCCCTTTGCAAGGGCTGGACTTTGGGCTATTTTTTTAAAATTCCGATTGAAAAAGTTAAACTTAAACTCTGGGGATGTTTCCTTTATTACGATTCCTTCCTGCCAAAAAGCTACTTCCAAAGGCGACATTACTTGATCCGAACCTTCTCCGGTTGGTTCAAAACGGGAAATTATTTCTCCCTCCAGATCTGTAATAATTAACTCCTTCATCTGTTTTTCGTTGAAAAGGAGTTGCTCAGTATTCTCATTCTTGTCAGCAAGGTACAGTTCAAATAGTGATTCTACCACGAGGGAATCCAAAAACTTAAATTCAACTTTCCCTCCATATGAAGTCAGTTCATTACTTTTTTGTCCTGTTCCGCAGGCACCAAGAGTAATTATTAGAAAAAAGTGCAAAAGATTTTTGAACATAGTGAATATCTTATTTTTTAATAATCATTTAATGTCACGAAAATTTTAAATAATGAATGAAACGATCACAAAACTGCACAGATTCAATAAACAGCTCAGTCTTGTGATCGTATTACTTTAACATTTCGTTAGAGTTCCAAGTGAACACGTGCAAGCCGATGTACATGGTATACATTTACTACAACCTCCGGTAGTGCAGCACTTATACTCTTCACCAGAACCACCAGATCCCCCATAAATTGTCGACAGTTGGCTTCGCTGAATCACATCCTCTGCTGCCAGCTTTAATTTTTCTAAATTTAACTTTTTCATTTTAATTCTTAGTTTAAGAAATTTTTTATTTCCCCGGATCAGCTAAGGACACCCGGGAATTATGCCCATTATTCGCAACTGAACCTCTTCATAAAACCATATTTATATTTGGTAAGGATATTTCAGACAGATGAGAAACCTTTTCATTTAAATCTTATAATTCAAAATAACTCAATTGATATAGAACCTAATCTGTATACGAAAATTATATTTCATTTTTTTATAAATCCGCCACAAATATCTTTTTCTATGATAAAGTAAATAAACATCTGATTGTCCCAGAGTCTCGCTACTCAGTTTTCCAAATAAAATTTATCAACCTGTGATCAAGCCATATTACTTAGATTTAAAATAACAAATACTACAATCAAACTATTAACAGTTAGACAACAACCAATTATCAAACTCACTTTTCTTTGAGTCTAAACACACCCCCCAAATAAAAATCCCTTTCAATAGGATTATCAAAGACGAACAAAAATCTATCTTCCCCTAAATAGGACACCTGTTTCCAAAATGATGGATGCGCACCGTTCTTAGGCAATGATATTCTATATCCTTCCGATAGCATTTTATCAAAGTAGAATCCATAAAATTGGCCCTCTGGAAAATTCACTTCTTCAATTAACTTATCGTATTCATATCCTGGCACTCCAGTTGAATAAATAGCGAAAAATCCTCCATTATCCGTAGGAACCACATAATTGAATAAACTATTGATTGCCGAAAACCTATTAAACAACTTAAAGTTTTCTATTGTCCGTGACGCAACATCAAGCCCAACCGGATCTTTGAAATCGGGGATTTTCAAACGCATCTTATCTAAAGGATACAACGATCTACCAACTCCGTATCGATAAATCATACTGGACACCTGAGGAACTTGGCAAAGAAATCCATCTTGCAGCCACATCATGGATTTATAGTTTGGATATTTTAGATTAGAATACAAAATTCCTGTAGTATCCATTAGTCCCACATTTGATTTTTCATATCGCCCGGTAGCATCAGAAAAATTATATTCAGTCCAAAGAGGTATTGTGTCCAGCAATCTAAGATCTGCTGGAATTGTTGGTAACTCACCAATGTTTGGATTAGGAACTACAAACCTCCCGCTATCAATAAAAAGTAAATCAGAATCAGGAATACCGATTGTTCCTCCCCCCTCTGGATTATCGTAGGGAACAGACTTGACCCAATCTCCATTAAACCTGTAAAAATTCAAATTGCGCACGTCCATAAATACCAGATTTCCACTAAATATGGTCGCAAACGGAAGGTTTCTGGAATACTCCCCGGGGCCTTCTCCTTTTCGATCAATTGAATATTCAACTTCCCCGGACATATTGATCAAATGAAAAACTCCGTCTTGATAAGTATATGCCAACATATATCCGTTCACTGCACTTTTTGTGACAAAGCCAAAATCATACATCAAATCAATCCGGAGAGTATCAACCAATTCAAAGTAATACCTATCTTCAAACGATTCACTACCCGCCCTGTTACACCCAAATTGGATAATAACAGCAAATAACACTGATAATGTTAACAATTTCATTCCTGTAAATTTTAAGAAGTCAAAATAGAGTCTGTCCTGCAAAGCGTCAGACAGACTCACTTATTAAAGACTCAGCGTCTTTCGTTCATTATGTGCATCCTGTTCCCGACTGCGTTGAACTCGAACCATAATGAACCGCACAACAGTGGTTCGTTCCGTTGCCTGCTAAATCCGATGTACAGGTAGCCGATGCAGTCCCTCCTCCGCTTGAGGTACAAGAACAATTGACCCAACCTGATCCACTGCCTCCACCAGATCCCCCATAAATTGTCGACAGTTGACTCCACTGAAGCACATCCTCTGCCGCCAGCTTCAATTTCTCTAAATTTAACTTTTTCATTTTTCTTTTTAGTTTAAGAAGTTTTTTATTTCCCCGGACTTTTTAAAGATACCCGGGAATTATGCTCATTCATTGAGATAGAGTGACTTTACTATACACTTGTTTGATTACTTCTTTGAGTTCAGCTATGTTGGATACTTCTGGCCATTTAACCAGTTTCCGCCGATAATCAGACCTATTCATTGTTTTCAATCTTCAAACCCACCCGAAATAACCTGAAATAATCCTGCTCAACATCTTCATTGGGCTTTTCCAGCATCCAGAGTTCACCGTTTCTGAATAGCATGCTGTTAGCTTCGAGGCCTTCTGGCACAAAATCATCGACAATACTTCCCATGGAATCCAGGACGGCGATGCGATGGCGTTATTTCTCCTTCATCCTGGCATTAAACGTTGTGATTTCTTCCTGAGTTTGATTCGAAAACCGCATTTCGATATCTACATTATCGTACCCTGGAAAATAAGCTACCAGAAAATAACCATCAAATTTTTTAACATTTAATATCATCCCTGAAGTAAATCTTAATCCGAAAAAGGTCCAATTGGAAGAAAAATTATCAGCACCCTTAAAATACCGGTATTCTGGCAGATCAAGTGGGAAACTGGAAACTAGGGCATAAGGTGGGCTATCATCAAAAATATAAATTACAGGCTCCAATCCAAAAGCCACAAAGATCCTATCATCAGTCAAGTGAAATACTGGATCCCATGCATTTCTGAAAAAGTATTTTCCGTTTCGGAAAATACTGCTTTCGGGAAATTGAATAAATGGTTCTTTCTCTCCCGTCTCCGGGTCAAGCCAGTTCAATAAATACAGATCATTATAAATATTTATATCTGAATAATCATTGTTCGGTGGAAAAGTCTGATCCACATATAGATAGCGATCCCTCAATTTTTCCATTCCATGACCCATAAATATTGGGGTATAATTTGGTGGTTGGAAATCAACTAGTTTAACACGAGACACCATGTCTCCTTCAAAATCATAGGTTAAAAATCCATTAAACCCATAAACCAAAATATTATTGTCATCCAATAATCTTATCGAGCTCATTAGCTTTCCATATGTACCTGGTATATCACCAAATTTGGAAAATGAATTAATTATTGATCCATTGAAATTTGCGAGTATGATTTCCTGAGAATAAGGCCCTCCATCCTCAAACACGACAATTTGGGAAAAAGGGTCTAAATCGTGAACCTTAAGATTACCCAGATAATCAATTCGAATACTGTCTAGTATTTCAAAAGAAATCTTTTCATTAGACCTTGAAGTCTCAAATGGGGTAGAATTGCTCCTTTTATTACATGAATAAAGAGAGAGCAATATTGACAAATAAAAAGGTATACATTTCATTCAGCAAAAGAAATTATTTGATTTTAGACGGCTGCCAACCTATGGCAGCCGAATTTTAATTACTAGATGCACAATTAGCATCACTCTTACCATCCACTTCCGCTACCACAATATTGTGTTGAACTACAACTGTCACAACACCAATTCGTACCTCGGTACTGTTGTGCCAAATTTGTAGCCTGCGAATACGATATTCCGCAAAAACTGCCTGAACCAGTTCCACTCCAGCCGCAGGTACTGCTACCACCTGACCCACCATAAATCCCTGCCAACTGACTTCTCTGAAGCACCTCTTCCGAAGCAAGCTTTAATTTTTCTAAATTTAACTTTTTCATTTTACTTTTTAGTTTAAGAAGTTTTTTATTTCCCCGGACCAACTAAGGACACCCGGAAACTATACCCATTCGTCGCTACTGAATAACTTTACCACCTTTAGGTGATTATTTCTTTTAGATCTTCTATACTATATTCTTCCGGCAGTTTAAACCCATTGATGAAAATGGTGGGCGTATGGGTAATCCCCTCCCGTTCATACCAGTCCTTCATGGCCAGTAGTTTTTCCTGCTGTTGCCGACAGATAGAGTGTATGAAAAAATTGTTTCCAAGTACTGAAACCTGCACAATACAGGGCAGTGGAACCTCAGCCAGTTTATCTTTCCCGATCTTAAGCGGAACATGGCTGATATTATACTTTTCCAACACATCCGAGATCGTCAACAGACTGGGAAAATGCGGGTGGGAGAGCACCTCTTCTTTCAGGTATTTTCCAGTATATCGCACCTGAAGTAGCGCAAGGATTTTTTGGGAAGTTTGAATACAATTAGTCATATGGGTTGCAGTTTAAAACAATCACATAGCTTGATCAGGACCAATGATACTGATTTAATTTAATATACTTTTAGAAATTATTTTCACTAATCTAGCTGTTTAATCTCAAATTTTGAATGTGAAAAATTCCATTTCCCGTGAATGGTAGGTGTTATCTTGTGAATAGTTAGTTTTATCCCGTGAACTGTAAAGGGGTTTATTTTCAGTAGGTTAACAATTTAGGGAATTAGTGTTTCTAGGATTAATTCTTCATGCC
>JBBQXZ010000171.1:0-10068 GCA_038209145.1 Cytophagales bacterium
CTTTGCGTATTTTCACGACCAATTTGGTGTTTAAAACTCGGAGTGCCTGCCCAAAATTGTTTTTCTTTGGAAATTGGGCATCTCGGGCGTTACCTTGAAAGGCATAAAGTCCATACTCCGATCCAAGCTGCAAAAATTCCCCAAACAGGGTGTGGATGTGTTGGAGATCTTTCTTTTTAAGTGCCTTATTAACCCTGTTGGCTGCTGTCATCACCCGTTCCAAATCGGGATTATTTCCCAATCTCATGTCACTGGGATCCTCTATTAGGGTGAATTTGACTTTCAAAGCTTTCGGTTCCGTTTTGCTCCCCTTAGCCATAAATGGGATTATTTTGTCAAATTTTTTCCGATAGTCCAATACTAAGCCAAATGCGGCATGGTAGGCACCCCATTCAGAAGAAGCTTCCTGGCTTGCATCCATTTTTTTTTCGGATGAACGCAGCGCAGCGAATACTTGCTTCTCTATGTTCTTGGAAAGTATCTCCAAATTATATAAACCTCTTAAAGGTCCCTTGGGAATCAAATGGATCTGATCTTCAATACAAACAAAATGAAATGCTTTATCCAGTTCGGTAATCTGATCCTTTAAGCCGACCCTAATCAAATAATCGGACATTGCGTTATTCTTTTGCTGTTTCGTCAAAAAGTTTAATTCTTTGAAATCTGGATTTTTAAAACGGGATTTTAACCATTGCAATCCCAGCAAAACCAAATATTCCTTACTAAACAATCCGTTGATATTTATTTTCCCATTTGAATAGTCTACCACGAGCTGATGTTGTTGACCATAAATCTCTACCAGATATACGTATCCGTCGTCTTTGACAAATATATCCATCAAAAATCCCTTAATTTCATTATCGGGCACCATAGTCATTTTGGCCGCAATATTCGGAATATCGGTCTGCTCACATGGAATTTCTATAGGAAATGAAAGTGCCTGATGGGATTTACGTTGGGTTGATTCCTTTTTCTCCGGATCCGTAAACAAGAGCAGTTCGTTTTCCGGTGTCTGATTAAAATTTTTACTCTTGTTCGCTTCTAGAAAATAAAGCGCAGCCGTCACATGCTTGCATTCCATGTGTTGATCGAAATAGGCACAGGTACAATCTATATGGTTTTCTCCAAAATAGTCTTTACCAAATTCCAACTCAAGGTCCAATAACTGAATAAAAACCTCATACTGTGGTTCTACATTTCCCTTGACCAAAAAATAATATCTCTCTGAAATGGCTGCATAAAAATCAAAGCCAACCTTCCCTTCGTAATATAGAATTCTGCCCTTATCAATCACGTTGGGAGACAAGACAAGCTTAAGTTGCCGCAGTATTTTCTGATGTTCTATGGTTAGGGGCATGGGATAAATTTTTACCGAAAATTAAAGGGTTTGGTCAAGAGATAAAAGGATTCATTGTTTTTATTAATAGATGAAGAAGATCACCGATTGGATCGTAAAGGTAGGAAGCAATAGAAACATGCTTCTAAAATTAGAGAAAAGGCGGATATTTGATAATAATTTTTTAGTTTTAAGACAAGTTTTCCGACTGTTTGAATTTAGATGATTTGCCATGAAAGATTATTAACCATATATGACATATGAGAACATTTAAGTTTTGCGGATTTTGCATCAATGTCATGAGAATAATGTTGGGTGCTAAAAAATAAAATACTCATTTGGGAAGAGGATAAGTAATTTGGTTCCTCTCATATGAAATAATATGTTTGATTTGTTTCAATAATCATACTAGAAATGAGGTGATTTTGACTCCTGGATGCCCCCCTAAATCCCCCCTTAATGGGGGACTTATGATTATTCTATTGAAGAGATTATATCTGAACTAAATAATTAACACTGGGGTGTGGCAATGACGAAGCTGCTTTCTCATTATTCATTTGGGATTGATCAAAGTATATGAATGGGAATAAGTTCAAAAGAATGGTTTCAGCCCATTCGCCCAATGACAATAACCGTCTGTCCAGCCCTATAAGGTCATAAGATCGAAGGGATTGATGCAGCCGTAAAATTAATGTAAGATATGGCATTTCAGCCCTAAGAGGCCATAATAGCTATTAACCAGGGGTGAAGCGGTAGCGGGGCCGAGCCACTGGATAAGATCGAATAGATAGGTAGGTTTTGGCACCCGGAATGGTTGAAGGTCATTCACTTCCGCCAAAACCCGAATCTGTCAGTTCAGAAATACGAGCATCTGGATGCTGTAAATAAAATTTTAAACGAATGAATGACTGCCTTATGAATAAATCCGTCCTTTTCCTCGCCATCCTGCTATTCTGCTTCTCGTGTGACAGGGACACGACACCTGTAGACAAAATCCTACGATTGGAGGATTTTACGGAGGTTAACGCCCCCTATAAGGTCTCCAAATTGATTCCTCTCGCAACCCAGTCTGATAACCTATTGGGAGAATATTTAGTGGTTCTTATGTCTGAGGAACATCTTTATGTCTATGATGAAAATGCCAGGAATGCCATCCACCGATTTGACAGGAAAGGAAATTATATAGGCGTGGCAGTCATGGTTGGCGAAGGGCCCAACAACCTCAATAACATTTCCGACTTTTTGGTTTCCGATGCGGGACTTGAGGTCTTGGAAGGTATGGGGGAAAGTTCCAGCATCCATATTTTCAACGAAAACGGCCAAATAGTCAAAACAACCGAAGCATCCTATCTAGCAGATTCATTTTCAAAGTTGGACGAAGGAAACTATATGCTATACGGAGGATTTAACCTACCCCTGACCGAAAACCGCCTGGTGAAACTAACACCTTCGGGAGAAATCACCGACACCTATTTACCCAATACTTACACGGGATCCTTGCTGCCCCTGTCAGAACAGAACTTCAACTCGTCCGAAAACAATCTATATATTCATGAAGCCTTTATCCCAGCGGTATTCATGTTATCCGATTCTCTGGAAACAGTAATTCAGTTTGATTTCGGAACCTACGCCATCCCGGAGCGGTATTTTGAGATGGACTGGATGGAAGGGTTTGAAATGATAAATTCCCAGGGGTTTGCGTTTATCTCCAACTATTGGCAATCGGGCGATCTTCAACTTATAGACGTGCATGTACAAGTCAACGGGGAGTTTTCCCGGTATCACCTGCTTTGGAATTCAGCTTTGGAACAGGGAACCAAAAGGATATGCTCACCTACCCAGCTTCCGGCATTCCAGTATCCGATTGGGATTGTTGGGGATGAACTGGTTTTTATTGCGCAGGCTGCCCATGTGTTGGAATTGGACCCGGCCTATCTGCCTTCCGCCGTGAAAACCAATGAACCTGATGACAATCCGGTGTTGGTGTTTGCAGCTTTGTCCGAGATTTGAAGGTGTTATTTTCAGAAAAATTGAATACCTTAATGCCATGAAGAAGCTAATTATACTTCCATTACTGGCATTTTATCTCTACGCATGCACCCCCCAGGAAAAAGATGCGGAGGCTTCCTATACGGCATTTGTAGGTGCGACCATCATTGACGGCACGGGTGACGAACCCTTGTTAGACGGAATATTGCTACTCCAAAACAAAAAAATAGTCGCTGTAGGAACCAGGGAGGATATAGCTATTCCAGATCAAGCAGTCGTAGTAAACATATCGGGCAAGACCATTATTCCCGGTTTGATAAATGGCCATGGGCATGTGGGCGAGGTAAAAGGCATAGAAGGAGGCCATTATTCAACGGATAACCTGTTGGAAAATTTGTCCATTTATGCCCGCTACGGCGTCACAACCGTGGTGAGCTTGGGTGGGGACAAAGAAGAAGCCGTTCCACTAAGGCAGGTAAACGCCAGCTTTCCGGGATCCAGAGCCAGGCTGTATATCGCCGGTAAGGTAATCACCGGAGACACGCCTGATGAAGCGATGGAGGACATCAGGAATAATCATGACATGGGAGTGGATTTTATGAAGATCCGGGTAGACGACAACCTGGGAACTTCAGACAAAATGCCCGAAGAGGTATACCGGGCTGTTATTGAACGGTCCCATGAATTGGGCTATCAGATAGCGACCCATATGTACGGGTTAGAGGATGCCAGAAATTTACTTAAGGCCGGATCAGACTTGCTGGCACACAGCATCCGGGATCAACCGGTGGATGATGCGTTTATTAGGTTGATCAAAGAAAAAGGGGTGGGCTATTGCCCTACCCTTACCCGAGAGCTCTCCACATTTGTGTATGGGGACACCGCCTCCTTTTTTTCAGATCCCTTTTTTCTAAAGGAATACGACGCTGCTGTTTTCGAACCGCTCAAGGATCCTAGCCGACAGGAACAGGTAAGAGACAGCCGCAGTGCCCAAATTTACAAAGCGCAATTGCCCACTGCCTATGCCAATTTGAAAACCCTGAGTGATCAAGGCATTCCGATAATTTTTGGGACTGACAGTGGGGTTCCCACCCGGTTTATGGGATACTTCGAACACCTGGAAATGGAAATGATGGCAGAAGCCGGCATGAGCCCGATGGAAATCATCGTATCCGCAACAAAAAATGTAGCCGAACACCTCAGACTAAAGGGTTTAGGAACGCTTTCTGAAGGAAACTGGGCTGACTTTCTGGTGTTGGATGCCGATCCGCTGATGGATATTCGGAATTGCCGGAAAATCTCTAGGGTTTTTATCGGGGGAAAAGAAGTGGAAGAGTGAATACCAATTCCCCTTATCTTAAAGGCCCATACCTGATGATAAAGTGCATGTCCTGTAGCCGGTATAAAGATCAATCGAATTATTACGGAATGAAAACTTCTTCTTTTCCAATTTCCAGATCCAATATCACATTGCCGATTTTTTTCCCAGCAGCTACATATTGGTAGGCTTCTTTTGCTTTTTCCAGGGGATAGCTTCTGTCCAGTAAAGGTCTAAACGATCCGGCAATCATAAGCTGCTGCATATACTTCATGCTGCCTTTGATATCCGTTGGCAGGGGGAAAATCACCCGCTTGCCTCCCCGGATGGAAGTAGTCAGCGGGAGGTAGAGATTCTCGATCCCATCTCCCAATTCGGAAGATAAGTAGATGCCTTTTGCCTTGAGAATGGGTTTACATTTTCCAAAGGTACTCTTCCCCACGGCATCAAATACGATGTCAAACCGATCGGGTGTTTGAGTGAAATCTTCCTTATCGTACGCAATTACCTTCTTTACACCCATTTTTTGAATCAATCCCACATGTTTTGAACTTACGATGGCAGTGACATCCCTTCCTTCATGAAGGAGCATCTGCACCATTGCCGATCCAATTCCACCGGTTGCCCCATTGACAAGTAGGCGGGATGTGGGGGTGAACGTCACTTTTTTCAGGAAATTAAGCGCATAATGGGCGGCTTCCCCGGATGCGGCAGCCTCCTGGTAGGTAAATCCCTCTGGAACTGCCATCACATTGCCATCTTCGGCATAGGCCATAAATGCTGCCTGAGAAGGCAATCCATTATCATCAAACCCCCAAACCTTTTCCCCTACCTTGAATTTGGTGACTTTTGGGCCCACTTCTTCCACCACCCCGGCAAAATCAGTTCCGAGGATGGGGGTTCGTGGACGAGGCCAGCCCACAAAAAAACGGAACACGTACGGCGCACCGCTCAATACCCCACAATCCGTCCTGTTCACCGTAGTGGCCATGATCCGGATAAGGAGTTCATTTTCTTTCGGGACAGGCTTTGGGTAATCTGTTACAAGGATATTATCAGGACTACCATAGTAATACCGAAGAGCTGCTTTCATAAAGTTGGGCTGGATTAAACCGTACTAATATAGATAAATTTTTCGATTACAATTATTTGAAGGAATTAAATGGATACATGAATTTAGGGTGCTTGATTCAAATTGCTTAGTTACTGAATTCGAAACATTCTACCAGATACGCTCTTGTTCTCCAAAAAAACGGGGAAATTTACTGATTTGGATTCTGGCGTTATTAAGCACTGGCTTACTGCCTGACCCTTCCCAGTGAAACCTGGTAATTGTCAGGTCTGCCCTGAATGTTGATATTGAGGAAGCGTACCCTTCGGTTTTCATCACGGAAAACAATGGCATCCTCCTGATCGGGGTCTACTTCATTCCTAGAACGTCCCCCAAACAAAGATCGAAAACCAACTTGGGTTACCAGGCTTAGTGGAATCCGAATCTGATAATTCATATCCAAATCCAGGCTTTGGCGACCCGAAATCTCCAAGAATCCAAGGCTGGAATTGATGTTCATCGTAGGAATATGCAATACCCCTTTCTTCAGCTCAAACGTATTTGTAAGTGTATCAAACCTCACCCTGTTGAGGTTCCTGTCTGAGAAATAATCAGAGAGCGCCAAAAATGGAGCAAAATTCACCAGACTGCCATCTTGTACGGTCAATGCCATTTTCGCTTCTGATCTATCGAGGATGGGTGTCAGGTCAGGATGGACCAAAAATTTCCCTTCTATGGTCCCCGATACGCTGCCCTTTAGGTTTTCATTGATCATCAATTCATTATTAAAACTTTCAATCTTGAATAGCAATCCGTCCAAATCCAACCGATCTGCCAACAGCTGTACATGTAGTTAAATTTCCTCCGGATTGGAGCCATTCAGGTAACCTTTGAACCCAAGGCTCCCGTTGTCCACCTTAAGCCCCAAAGTATCCACGTGCAAGAAGTGGTTGCTGCCTGTCCGGGCCTTGCCTTTGACATCATTCAGCCAGCTGTTGTGGTAATTCAGCTTATTTATATCAACTGTAAATTCCATGTCCCTAAATGGTAATTCGAAGATATTAAAGGCCGCTGCATGGTTGGTATCTACTTCAAAACCCTTAAATCCCATCAATGCATCCAAGTCCAAAGCGACTGAACGAAAATGGAAAAAATCCTTCTTGTCTTTGACGCTGTCCAGAAGGTTTAACCCAAGGTCAAATGCGAATTCTGAAAGTCCCATCCTTCCACCAAAATTACTGATGGACAAATAGTCTTTTTCCCACCTCACGCTTCCTTTAAACTGTTCTAGTTTGAGGGGATGAAATTTTGTCCTTCCAGTAAGTTGATCCAAATCCAATTCAACCGAATGTAAGCCATCGCGGAAATAAAGGTTCACTTTACCTCGCAGGTCTAAGGATGAAAAAACCTCTTCACTCCAGGAATCGGGCAGGTATTTGACCCCATTATAAGTCAGCAGGTCATTGATTTTCAGTTTTTCGGACTGGAAAGACCAATTTATCCGAGAGGCTCCCTCTAGGTCATCCTTGAACCATTTCGGGTAATTATCCAACGTTGCTGTAAGCAAAAAATCAAATTGATCGATTTTTCCCGCTAGCTTCTCAATTTCTATCGTCCTTTCCCCTATTCTGATGGCTGCGTCAAAATCCTGAAAGGTATGCGGATAATTTTCTAAGGTTGCCTGAAAATTTTCCAATACCAAATGGCCTTTTGGCAGGTAACGGAAATCCAAAAGTTCAGAAGCTTTGGCCTCCAAGCTGATTTTTGCGCTAAAATCATGGATTTTTTCTTTTTTACCTTCCATCCGAAGCAGTTGCGCCAAGTCTATTTTTTGGGAATTCGCTTCCAAGTTAAGAGTTACCTCCTTATCAATCCGGTGGAAAATTGCCGGAAAGTCACTAAGCCATCCTTTGAAATCAAAATCAGAGTCCATTATTTGAAAATTTAACTCGCTCACAGTCAATAAGCCTTCCTGCATCAGCGCATAGGCATGGATATTTTCAATAGGGTGTGGATAATCACGTAGTACAACATTGAGGTCTCTCAAAATAAGCTCAGTTTGAACACTTTTTTTTTAATTGGGCCAAACCTGCCGAGGAAGCATCCAAGATTACCAGCTCATCAAAATCCATGTTCAAAAGAATCTGACCACTAAGGCCTTCAAAATTTTCGAGTTGGAAAAACTCTCCAACAAACCCCAAGTCCAAATCTGCTTTAAGCCTTACTTTGACATAGGGATCCTCAAAATTTCGGATAGACAAATCCCCCTGAAAAATCCCCTGCTCAGGCCTGGCGTTGAAGTTTTGAATATGCAACTCCGAGGTACTTAGGTTTCTTTCCGCGCCGTTGGTGAAAAAGCCGAAAAATCTTAATTCGTCCACCTTCAGGTTGTTTTCTGACCTGACGAAAAAAGCATTTTCACATCCAAATTCCACATTGACGGAGGGAGTATGCCCCTCTCCGAGCAAACCTCTTATGGTTCCTTTGAAAAAAACCTCGCCCTGATTTTGGTATTGACTCAAAGCCGATGCCACATCCTTGGGCAATAAAGCCCCAAACATGTTGAAATCCGGTTTTTGACCTTCCAGTGTCAAATCCATATCCACTCCATTTTCCAAAAAATCAACTTTACCACTGCTTACAAACAAAGCCTCCTCCAACCTGACACTTGAGGGATTCAAACTCAAAAGCTTTCTCGGTCCATCAAAATTAAAATTCAGATCAGCATTGATTTGTTTACCCGAAAAAAATGTGGGTTCCCCATATCTTAGAAGGTCAAAAATCATACCTCCCTTGAGGTTAAACGCAAAGATACCCGCTTCATGGCGAATACTGCTTTTCCAGTTTTCCACATGAAGCAGATAGGATAGGGAGTCCAACTTGTCTTTGAAGGAAAACGTAAAATTGGAAATTTCAACCTTGGCTAGATCAAAATGCATAATTTCTCCATTTTCCGCTGAACCGTTAGTTTCTATGCCTTTCGCCATCAAAATATTTATGTCTCCATTGGGGTATTTGACCACATCGACATGGCCATCACGTATAAGGATGCTCTTTACTGTGAAATGGCCCCCAATAATGTCCAAAAGGTTAAAACCAAGGTACAGATTTGACGCCACGTAAAAAGGCCTTGTGTCCTTGGCTTTGTTTTCGAAGAAGGCAACACCTCTCAGGTCAATGGAAATGTAAGGGAAATCGCTCAGCACAGAAACCCTGCTGTTATCCACTGTCAGCATTCCCACAAATTGCCTGTTGGCAGCTTCGACTGCCTTTTGGGTAATGGCTTCCTGTTTGAATGCCAGGATCGAGGCCGTCAGGGTCAACACGACAATTGGAAGTAAACATAGTGCAAAAAGTGACTTTTTGATCCAGGGTTTCATGGGAAGATCGGGATTTATAAAACAAACGTGAACACCCCATCTGATGGTTGCATCGATGAAGAAAAAAGATGCAGGGGATGATTCCTGGAAGAATTTATTTGCTGCGAGGGAATTTGAAGAAAGCGCGGAAGAAATAATTGAAGCGTTTAGATCAAGCAGATATACAACCAGACAGATTGGAGATTTGTAATGGGCTATCTGTTAGATACCAATAGCTGTATTTATTTTCTTAAAGGCCGCTATGGACTTGTTGGGAAAACTGAAAGAATGGGTTTTGATACAAAGCAAAAATCCACAATATAAAAAAATAGCAACATACGATTATAATACCCATAAAAACAGCCGCTGATTACAGAGATGGATTAAAAAGATTATAAATAGTCATTGATGCAGTGATTGGCACACCCGAAAGCGATGAAGCAGATGTGCTTGGATTAATGATTGATGAATACGAAAAAAAACATTGTCCCATAGAAACTCCTGACCCAATCGAGGTCATCAAGATTAGAATGGAAGAAATGCAACTTGAGCAAATTGATTTGGCAGAGGCAATTGGAGGCAAAAGTAGGGTTTCAGAGGTTTTAAACCGAAAGCGAAAATTGACAGTTGAAATGATAAGAAATCTTACAAAGAGATCAAATTTATCACCTGGTCTTTTAATAAATGACTATCAATTGGCTAGATAAATTGAAGGTCAAGTTTCAAAATGAATTACTAATAATCCGCTTGAAATGCAAACTAGAAATGACCCTGGCATCTATTAACCTGAGTTCGATTATTCGTCAAACTAGCAATACAATCATCTGGTTAAATTATTTCCGATATCGCTTCTGGTTTCAAATCTGGGATGTCAGATCAACCGTTTTGGGGTTTTGGCAGGAATGGGTTGGCCGAATTGGGGGACATGCGGCCAAAACGGGGATATTTGTGCTATTTTTACCCTTGGTTGAAACCGAGGGCTATCAAATCGGCCACTCCGCTGCAGTTTTTGAGG
>JBBQXZ010000172.1:0-10014 GCA_038209145.1 Cytophagales bacterium
ATTTCTCATAACGGAGGATAAAGACTTTGGAGAGTTGATTTTTTCCTATGGCATCAGGGATTGTTCCGTAATTTTTCTGCGATATGAAAAAAAGGATGTTGAACAAATAAAAAGGAATATAATCAAAACATTAGAATTCTATTTCCGTGATCAAGGGCACTTCTTCATAACCATAACCAAAGATAAGATAAGGATAAGGAAAATATAAAAGCATTTAAGGGAGGTAGTTGTTGAAGAAATTATTTCCATTTTAATTAGCCACAAAATTTTATTTTAATCTAGATAATTCTACATCATTTCATAAATTACAAAAGTATTTCAATCCGAACTCGGGCCAGTCGTGCCACTCCAGACTTTTATATAAAATCCCCAAGTCTCTTACAATTCCATCTCCAAGGCTACTTTCACGCCTGCCGAAGAAGAAAACAATCCAAAACCTCCCCGAATATCCGGGTTAAATACCGAAAAAATTCCGCCCAAATGGGAGACGTTATATAGCGGTATTCCATCCAGTAGAATCAGGTTTTGGTCGGGGCCTCCGCCCCGCACATAGAGGCTGGTCATTCCTTCCCTGCCGCTTTGTACCTCGGGCAGTAGCTGTAATCCGCACATCAAATCCACCTCACCCCCTCAGCTGGCAGTTGCTTGATCTGCCTTATCGGTATTGAAACCGCAGAAACTTGCGCCTGCCTCTCAGGAGACAGTTCCCTAGCGGTATCACGGTTACCTCTTCCAAATCTCCCATGAGGGTTAGCTTTATCAAAAGCGCAGACGGATCCTGGTCGGAAATAGTGATTTCAATCGGATCGTAACCCGGATAAGAAACCTTCAATACCTTATCCTCCTTGGAAGTGAGAAGAGAAAAGTATCCATAAAAATTTGTCGTTTTCCCTTGACTGGTACCTCCTACCCAAATACTGGCATCAAACAAAATCGCCCTATGCAGGCTCACATCTTGGCAATTATAGGATTTTTAAGATCTAAATGGATAATGCAAAAACATCTTTCATCAACTTCCCTTCAATTTCTCTCCATTTGCCGAAAGCTTTGCAATTTGTGCGCTTCGGTTTGCCCGCGTTTTTTCAGTTTTTGCCAGTTTAATCCACCTCAGCACAAATCGCTTGCTTGAAGGATTGATGCCAAAAAAAAACTCGGCTGCCCCCTCCTGTTTCTCCAAGGCTTTTTGAAGGTCTTTGGGAATGATCAGCTTATCCACCTCATCCATAAAATCCCATAAGCCACTGCTTTTGGAGATTTCGATAGATTGAAAGCCTGCTTCTTGCATTTTGCCTTCCTTGATCAGTTTTGCTGCCCGGTCTTTGTAGCTTTTGGCCCAGTGCTCCACTTTTCGGGGTGAGATCAATTGCATGGTTTTGTTTTCGTCCAGTTTTCTCCTGATGCCATCGATCCAACCAAAGCAGAGCAATTCGTCCAACACCCCTGAAGTAGAAACGTACTTTTCAGGTACAGTCTTTTTAAAGGTCACCAACCACACGCTTTCTTTTTTGGCATGGTGAAGCTCCAGCCAAGATCTTAATTCCTGAGTGGAGGTGACTTCTACTTTTTGGAAATGTTCGGTTTGAATCATTAATTTTCAGCTGGAAAATAAGCATGTTTAAATCACTTAAAAAACTATAAGAAATGACTGAATGTTTTATATCCGACAAAAATGAAATTTGGTATAGTTTTCAATTAAGAAAAAAACCACAAAAGAAGCATGACACGAAAGTCTAAATAATGATATTGGCTACATGGAGCAAAACCTTGACAGAAAAATTCTACTGAAAGATATAAGGACAGGTGCACAGATGTCCTTTCTAAAACCTTGAAAAAGACTCAAGCTACCGCATTTACTTGTCCCCCTAACATTCTGAAGTCAACTTCCGAATAAGCATTGCTGGAGCTTTTTTCTTGAAGTTGGAAATTCAGGGCGATTTAGACAACTTAAAGCTGCTCAATTTCAACTATCCCAATGCCTATAAAGCAATCATCCTGACAATTATTGGGGACATATCCCGCAAGAGAAATCATGCCTTTGTTTTTGGCCTCAAAAAACGATTCGCCATTTTCCCTGGCAACTAAACAATCGGTTGTTGTCTTGGTGTAGATCTCATCCGGTTACCCTTAACCTCAGACACACACTTTTTCACTTTTGCTTCCAGGATTTCCAAGGGCATAGCCCCACCGATTAGCACGGTGTCGTGGAATCCACGGATGTCAAATTGATCTCCCAGTTGTTTTTCAGCCAAGGTGCGGAAATCGGGTGCATTGCTTTTTGAATCATCAAATCATGGTTTATAGGTAGTTAAAGTCATAATAGATCTTGGTGGAATAAGGACCTCGTCCTTGGAGGGAAGTTGACTGAAAGATAAGTTGTGACCTTCGTCCGTCAGAAAACTATACCATTGTCCAGAATGGGCTTCCCCATCCAATTTTACATTTATTTTTGCCTCTTGGCTGGAGGAATTTACCATTACGATAACAAAATTCCATGAATTCGGATCCTTGTAGGCAGAAGCAAGCAAATCCTTGTTTTGAATTTCCTGATCATTCAGCCTAGCAGAAACCCGTTGATACCCGGGACGAATAAACCGGCTGTAATTCCCCAGTGTCCAAAGCATTTTGCTTTCTTCAATTTCCCCGTCCGTCTCAGATTTGGAGATATAAACCAGCCCGTCTTTATAATCATAGGGAGAAATGGCCAACCACCAATGCCAAGCGGCGGCCTGGGCTACCACCAAATCAAGATGAATGACCCTTGCCATGTACAGTGCCGGGGTGATGCCTAAATCTTTCCCGTTTCCATTGATTTCACCGTCATTATCTCCCAAGATGCAATATTCTGACATCCAGTATTTAAGACCGTTAACTTGCTTGATGGCTTGTGCCACTTGCTGTCTTTTGGCTACGGACTGTTGAAAAGGGGAAGTCGTAAAATAGCTATGCCCTGAAATGGTCTGGCTTAGATGTTCCAAATTTCCCAGGTAGTTGTCCCCGGCTTCATGAAAAAAATCAGTAATTTGGTTGGATCTACCCGGTCTGTTGTGTACGCTGTACAGGTATTCGATTTGTCCTGCTTCGGCGATATCAATTTTAGTATCCAACCCACTAGCCTCCAATTTCATGTTTAGCGACCTTACTATTTCCGCAATTTCATGGTTCCAAAAGGGTGTTCCTTCCTGACCACCATCCTCCCAATCCCACTGGGGTTCGTTGACTGGGCTGATGTAATCGATGTGTAGTCCTTCATCCTTAAGGCCTTTCAAGGAAGCCACCATGTAATCTGCGAAAGCACCAATGTTTTCTGTCGCCAGGTTGGATTGGTTACCCCTGTCTGTAAAAGCCTTACCGTTTCTTGTCAGCCATACTGGGGGACTGTTTAGGAAAGTCAGCAGGTATTCCACTTTCCTTAGCTTGGCTGCCCGGGCCAGCCACAATTGACCCATTTGCCCTCCTCTTTTGAAATTTCCGTTTTGGTCCATAAATGAGGGGCCCCTCCTCCAGGAATCTCTTATTCCACTATCCCCTCCTTGTTCAGCACTACCTGCTCCCAAGTTAATGCGCCATAAGGACAGACCTATACCGATAGGATTACCCTGATGATCCGTCTCTTTGCTGAAGAGTAGGTCAGCGATGGTTTCCTTCTTTTGATCGGGCCAATTGCCCACAAACTGGCCAGACCAGGCATCTGAGGCACCAAAATGATCGATCTCCTGATAGGTGATTTGAGGGTCTACCAGCAGGGTATAGCTGACATTATAAGGGTCATTCTCCCGTGTAGCGCTGCCGTTTTCACCACAGGAGGAAAGGGAAACCAGCACCAACATGCCTATTTTTAAGGTATTCATAATGGTTGTTTTCAAGTTGTTTTTCGAAGATAAGTACTTAAACAGAAAGGGAAAAGATATTTCATTCCTCCCTTACTTTAAATTATACCCATTCCAACGGAGACGCTGTTCTGTCAGATCAATAGCCGCTAATATTTCAATTCATCAGCTGTTTAAAATGTTTCTCCCCAGCTTGGGGAAATGTAAAGGCTATTCGTTTTATCTTCGCCTTTCATTTGGTCAAATGGATTATGTGGATGCTATCAAAAATCCGCAGCAACGGCAAGCCGGACAGTAAGCCATATTACAGACCAATATAAATCATTATACGAGCATTGAATTATGATTGGACCGATAGGAATATTTGATTCGGGGTATGGGGGACTTACCGTTTTTAAGGAGATCCAAAAAAAACTCCCCAACTATGACTTTATCTATTTGGGAGACAATGCACGGGTTCCCTATGGCATTCGCTCGTTTCAGGCGGTATATGAGTTTACCGGGGAGTGTGTATTCAAACTGTTCGATTTGGGGTGCAATTTGGTAATTATAGCCTGCAACACCGCATCGGCAAAAGCCTTGAAAAACATACAGGAATTCGACTTACCAAAGGGAAAAAGGGTTTTGGGCGTAATACGTCCCACCACGGAATCCATTGATAACTATACCACTACAAAAAAGGTCGGTATTTTGGCCACCCAAGGAACGGTTTTGTCTGAATCTTATAAAATCGAAATCGGAAAATTTTTCCCCCACATCGAAGTTTTTCAACATGCCTGTCCGCTATGGGTTCCCCTGGTAGAAAACAATGAAACAGACAGCAAGGCGGCCCATTTTATAGTGGAACAGGATATCCGGGCATTGATGGATCTATCCCCTGACATAGACACCATCGTACTTGCCTGCACCCATTTTCCCATTTTGCTTCCTGTTATTCGCGCATATGTTTCTGATAATGTTACCGTGTTGTCGCAAGGAGAACTGGTGTCAGAAAAACTCGTTGATTACCTATACCGACATCCCGAAATAGATAAGCAATGCGGAAAAAACGGAAAGGTATCTTTTTTTACCACGGATGAGGTAATTGATTTTGAAAACAAGACGGAGGTGTTTTATGGCAAAAAAATAACCGCAAATTACATAAATGTGCAGCAGGCTGAACGTCCATAAAAAAGGGGTAGTCAATCTGCTACCCCTCTTTTATATTAATTTCCTTCAGCATTTTTGATATCCTGAACTTCTTTTCTGATATCTTGGGCCAAGTTTTTTAAGTCCTGCATACCTTTTCTTATGCGCGTACCGGCGGCTTGATTCTCCTTATCGTAGAATTTTTCAAAATCCCCTTCCAAGGATGTTACTAAATCTTTGATTTCACTAAATCTGTTCATAGTAAAAGTTAATTAAGGTTGATGTTGAGATTGATTTTGATCTATATAGACAATTGATTTATTTATTTTATCAAATTTAAGGCCAAAAAGCTACTATTCCCCAAATGCGGTGGCTAATTCGGTGTTTTTGTAGAAGCCGCTAAGCAGTTTATCCTTGATTGCTTCAAAGGCTGAAATCGTTTCCTTTACATCCTCCAAGGTATGAGAAGTAGTAGGGATCAACCTTAAGATGATCATTCCCTTAGGCACTACCGGATAAATAACGACTGAACAGAAAATGTTGTATGTTTCTCTCAAGTCTTTGCTCATCGTGGCTGCTTCACCGACTGTGCCGTTTAAGACAACGGGGGTGACGCAAGAAGTTGTTGTCCCTATACTGAAGCCTTTTTCCTTCAACCCATCCTGCAGCGCATTCACTATTTTCCAAAGATTTTGCTTGAGTTCAGGCATTGTTCGGAGCATCTCCAGCCGTTTCAGGCCACCTTCAACATAGATCATGGGCAAAGATTTCGCATAAATCTGGGAACGCATGTTATACTTCAAATACAGGATTACGTTTTCATCTCCTGCAATAAAACCTCCTATTCCTGCCATAGACTTGGCAAAAGTGGAGAAATATAAATCCACTTCCTGCTGAACATCCTGTTCTTCGGCACTTCCAGCTCCCGTCCTACCCATGGTACCAAAGCCATGTGCATCATCAACCAAGATCCTAAAGGAATATTTTTCCTTCAATTTGACAATACCTTTAAGGTTGCCCATATTGCCTGTCATTCCGAATACCCCTTCGGTGATGACCAATATTCCGCCACCGCTTTCCCCTGTTAGTCTTTCCGCCCGTTGAAGCTGCTTTTCAAGGCTTTCCATGTCATTGTGATGATAGACAAACCGCTTGCCCAGGTGCATCCTCAATGCATCAATGATGCAGGCGTGACATTCCGCATCATATACCACCACATCCTTCCGGTCCACAAGTGAATCAATCACACTCATGATTCCCTGATAGCCGTAATTTAGCAGATACGATTTTTCTTTGCCGACAAAGGCCGCCAATTCATTTTCAAGCTGCTCGTGCAAATCTGTGTTACCGGACATGATGCGGGCACCCATGGGATAGGCCGCACCCCATCGGGCGGCAGCTTCGGTATCGGCTTTTCTTACTTCCGGATGATTTGCCAAGCCCAAGTAATTGTTCAGACTCCAGGTAAGAACTTCCTTACCCATAAATTTCATCCGGGGAGCTATCTCACCCTCCAATTTCGGAAATGTAAAGTAACCTTCAGATATCACAGAGTGTTTACCTAAGGGACCGAGATTAGTTTGTAATTTTTCAAATATATCCAATGCTACTTTATGTTTTTGTATAACAAAACATCCATTCAATTGTAATGGAAACTTAACTCTCAAAACTAATACAAATAACCATTGAACGCAAAAAATCAGGTACATTTCAAGGATTCTTTCCTTTGTTCAAGAAATTTCCCTTACTTCGTAAAAGAAGATATTACTTTTCCGCTTTTTCAACTTAAAAAACAGTAATCAACTGAAAATCCCATTCATGCATATAAAAAAACTTTTGATCGCCAACAGAGGAGAAATTGCCCAGCGAATTATCCGCTCGGCGAGGGAAATGGGAATCCGCACAGTTGCCATATACAGTGAAGCGGACAGAAAAGCGCCTTATGTCCGTTTGGCAGATGAGGCCATATGTATTGGGCCTCCCCCATCCGCCCAATCTTACCTGCACATGGACCGAATTATCCAGACAGCTTTGGATCTTCACGTAGATGCCATTCATCCCGGATATGGATTTTTGTCTGAGAATGCATCCTTTGCACAGAAGGTGGCTGATGCAGGAATTATTTTCGTAGGCCCATCACCACATGCCATCGCCACCATGGGAGACAAGCTTAAGGCCAAGCAGGCAGTATCCCGATATGGCATTCCGCTGGTGCCAGGCACGGAGGAACCCATCACCGAAATGTTGAAAGCCAAGCAGATCGCACTGGAAATTGGTTATCCAATACTCATCAAAGCAAGCGCAGGCGGTGGAGGGAAAGGAATGCGTATTGTGGAAAATGCGGATGATTTTGAAGCGCAGATGAAGCGTGCGGCTAGTGAAGCCCTGTCGGCTTTTGGTGATCCTTCCGTTTTTATAGAAAAATACATCACCTCTCCCAAGCACATCGAAATTCAAGTATTAGGTGATCAACACGGCCATATTGTTCATTTATTTGAGCGGGAATGCTCCATACAGCGCCGTCATCAAAAAGTGGTGGAAGAGGCACCCTCTGGAACCCTGACAGAGGATATCCGACTTAAAATGGGGGAAGCGGCGGTGAAAGTGGCCAAAGCCTGCGATTATTATGGGGCAGGTACGGTGGAGTTCATAGTGGATGAAGCGATGAATTTTTATTTTCTGGAAATGAATACCCGCCTGCAAGTGGAGCACCCAGTCACAGAAATGATCACTGGAAAAGACTTGGTCAGAGAGCAACTGCTAATTGCGGAAGGCAAACCTTTGTCTTTTACACAGGCTGACCTTCAGATCCGGGGGCATGCCATCGAAATACGGGTCTACGCGGAAGATCCCGAAAATAATTTTCTACCGGATACCGGTACATTGATAACCTATCGGCCTCCTATGGGACCGGGCATTCGGGTTGATGACGGGTTTGAGGAAGGAATGGAAATCCCGGTATTTTATGACCCGATGATTGCAAAGCTCATCGTGCACGATGAAAACCGTGAAAAGGCCATTCTCCGAATGATCCGGGCAATCAACGAGTATCGGATTACAGGGGTCAAAAACACCCTGGCCTTTTGTAAATTTGTGATGGAACATACCGAGTTTAGATCCGCGGCATTTACTACCAAATTTGTGGAGAATCATTTTGTCCCTGAAAACTTGGAGCCTGTCTTTTCTTCTGTTGAGAAAAAGGCACTGGCTGCCTTCGTGGGATGCTGGATGGATGATCAGAAAATTAACGGTCCCTCCCACCCATCAACTACCGATGAAAAAAAACGCTCCCAGTGGAAAAATAGGATCACTCATGGCTGAAAACCCCATTTACCAGACAGGTAAATTTCCCAAAAAAATAATTTTGGGTTCACAATCGCCTCGTAGAAAAGAATTGCTGAATGTACTGGATATACCCTTTGCAGTACGTACTATGGATGTTGCTGAAGATTTTCCGTCAGACCTGCCCCATGCCTCCGTGGCTGGCTATTTGGCAATGAAAAAGGGACTGGCCTTCCTCCCCACCCTTGCTGCAGACGAACTGGTGATTACTGCGGATACGGTCGTCGTGGCTGAAAACCAACTGTTGAACAAACCGGCGTCAGCCGAAGAAGCTCACTCCATGCTATCCCTTCTGTCAGGAAAGAAACATCAGGTAATTACGGCGGTATATATGATGGATAGGCACAAACAGGTGCTGATTGAAGACACGGCCTGGGTATATTTCAATCCACTTTCACCAGCAGAGATAGCCTATTATATTGAAACATCCCGCCCTTTTGACAAAGCTGGCGGATATGGAATTCAGGAATGGATTGGATATGTGGCCATAGAGAAAATCGAAGGTTCTTTTTATACCGTGATGGGATTGCCGGTTCACCGTGTTTATAAGGAGCTGTGCGGGTGGTAGGGTTATTCTTAGTTTGGAAGAATAAAATTGTTCAAAGACAAAATTGGTCTGTAACCTGCTCTTCCACTGATAAGGATTGTCATCAGTACATTGGCATCTATTACAAAATCAGTCATTTATCAGCAAGGTATTTATCCTTTTCTTGCTGCCATGCCAAATGGCGGGCTGTTTGCCACTCCTTATCATTTTGAAGGTCTATCGTTTCTAAGTCCTCCAACACATCTTGGGCTGCAGCTTTTAGTAACATATTCTTAACGAATTCCTGCAGGTAATTTTCTACCTGCTTATGTCCAAAAGTCTGGACGACACTTTCTTCTACAATACATTTTTCTCCATGGAATTTCAGGATATTTTTCCCTTATGTCGCTTGGAATATTTTTTGATGCTTCTCCAATAATCTCAAAGTTTCTGATTATTCCGTCAGCAACAAGGTAATTCATTTTGAATTTTCGGAAATCAAGGTCGCCGAGATATTCCTCAATCCTTTCCATTGACTGGAGCATATCTTCCAGATAGAAAATAAATTCTCTTTTTACGGGACTCATACGTATTTGACGCTATCCAAAATAATTTGCCTTAATTGTTTTTTTAACGCTTTTTCGGAAATAAGGTCAACCTTAAGTTTTAATTCCTTTTCCAACAACTCCTGAAGGTCAAAAAACTCCCAACCTAAAGGTTTTATAAATGATACTAAAATGTCAATGTCTGATTCTTTGTTCTGTTCATTACGGGAATAGGAACCGAAATACCCAATTTTATCCACAAAATATTTTGTATGAAGTACCGGCTTGAGTTCTCTTAATTTATTCTCTATTTCGAAGCTTGATTTCATATTTCAAAGTTAATCATTTTGGATCATTTGCATATTAAATTGAATATGCTTCGTTTTTCAGCATGGGAGGTAGCTTCCACTTTACGGACTTTACCCCAAACTTCCGTTTATATCACTTTTGGCTTAACCTGATTTACTTGCATCCATCCCATTACTATCCAAAGTTAATCCCATTCCCCAAACTTCCAAATTGCCCCGGTGCTGATCACAGCTTCTGCTGGAGATAAGCGGAAATATTTCCGGGGCCCTAGGAAAGTGAATTGCTTTCAAATGCGCCATTCAGCGTATATCTGTCACTATTTCTGCTTATGGATGGC